>JAICVW010000026.1 GCA_025935105.1 Nitrososphaeraceae archaeon | reverse complement strand
ATCATAATCGTTACATTCAAAAGAACTATCTTTGAAGGTTCTTCAACTAGTATCCAAAGGGCCATCAAGATCCTGGTGCTATCAATTATAGTGCTTGATTCGATTTTCATAAGCGGTACTTTGGGATTATATTACGGGTTGCCTATTTTAATTCTCATAATCCCACCAATATTTATCTCAAGAAAGTTGTATGTCACATAATGCTTAGCAATGTTTGAATACGGACATGAATCATGAATATAGGGAAAAAGGAATGAAATACCAATCATGATCAAGTTTTACATAGTTATTGATATCGTAGGATTGGAATTTGGCCATTTGGAATCTGGACTTGTTCCGAATATATCTAGTCTTGCAGCTGAAGGCGAAAGTGCAATGATGGAGCCAGTGTTTCCTGGGGTTACTTGTACGGTTCAGGCCAGCATCTTGTCAGGTACTTATCCTAACCAACATGGCATTATCTGTAATGGATTCTATGATAGAATTAATCGTAATGTTTCATTTTGGGAGCAGTCAGGTGATCTTGTCCAAACAGACAGGATTTTCGATAGGGCACACAAGAAAACGTCTAGTGACCACAACAACGACAACGACAACAATACCGAGCCAAAGATCAAGTCCAATTCTATAACTGAAACGAGGTCTAAAACTAAAACCGATGATGTGATTTCCAAATCATCGTCATCATTATCTTCTGATTCTTCCGATCTTAAGACAGCAGTTCTGTTCTGGCAAAATACTATGTTCTCAAATGCAAAAATAGTTGTTACTCCTCGACCGATTCACCTGGACAATGGAGTAGTGATGTGGTGCTATTCTAAACCAGTAGACTATTATGATCAACAGTTGAAGCCAAAAATTGGAGAATTTAACCTTGCAACTTATTGGGGACCAATGGCCTCATCTATTTCTAGTAGATGGATATCCGAGGCGACAACCTACACCCTTGAAAAACACAAGCCGAATTTTCTTCTTACCTATATTCCCCACATCGATTATTCAGCTCAAAAATTTGGAAAAAACAGCAGTCAGGTAAGGGACGATTTAGAGGTTGCAGACGGGATAGTGGAGAACATAGTACACAAGACAGTTGAATTAGGAATAAAAGAAGAGTCGCAATTCATCATAATCTCTGAATATGGGTTTAATGATGTTTCTGGCGCAGTCCCATTGAATTTAAGATTAAGAGATGCAGGACTTCTTGCCATACGAAATATTCAGGATAAAGAATACATTGATTATGAACATAGCGATGCCTTCGCAATGGCAGACCATCAGATAGCCCACATATATATCAAGGAAGGCTTTATTGCACAGACCAAAAAAGTACTCGAGCAAATAACAGGTGTGGAAAATGTGTTAGATGAGCAAGAAAAAAAGCATTTGAAAATAGATCATGAACGCAGTGGCGAGTTGTTAGCTGTGGCAGATCAAGATAGATGGTTTAGCTACTACTGGTGGTACGAAAAAGAAAGGGCCCCTCCATTCGCAGGAAACGTAGATATACATAGAAAACCAGGTTATGATCCTCTAGAATTATTTTTAGAACGGAACACGCGATCAATATCACAGGATACAAGTTTGGTGAAAGGCTCACATGGAAGGAAAGCTGACTATTTGAAAAAGGAAGGGTTATCACTTTATTTGTCTAGCCGCAAAACGGGGATCCTAAATGACGTAGATTCTCATCAGCTAGTAAAATGCGTTGATTTAGGCAAGTATTTAATGAGTCTAATTTAGTATGTTCACTTGGTCTGGTGCTATCTAGTATAGTATACTCTAGTCTACTCTATTCAAATAGTGCATCTTAAGATGAATTTCAAATATTCAATAACCCTTTCATCGTTCAGAGATATAATTGAACAGACAGAGCGAATCTTGGAGACCATAACGAGTCAAGGATTTGATGCAGTTGAAATGTTTGGCGAGCCATCCATGATGGCTTCAAAGAATCTAGCAGAATCAATTCGTTCATTTAATATTTCTGTGTCCGGCGTGACTGGAATGTGGGGTAAGATGAACCATCACGCTCGGAAAAGAAGGCTTTTGAGCTTGGATTCACACATTGTGACTTACTCGGTAGACTATGTAAGGGACATCATTGTTATGTGTCATGAGTTGGATGGCAGTGTGGTAAATCTCTGTCTCTTCGCCGATGATGAATCGGAGATATTTGACAAAAACCACGGTCTGGTCCCAGAGAATCACAAACAGGACGCTTTAAAGAGAAGTATCCCCATTCTTATCGACTTGAGCAGGTATGCTAGGGATTATGGTGTTCAATTGCTATTAGAGCCACTTAATCGCTATAACACACCATTTTGTACTACCGCCATGGACGCAATTTCGATTGCTCAGCAATTAAACCAAGATAATTTCGGGATCTTATTGGATACATATCATATGAATATAGAAGAGGATTCATTTGCTGATGCGATAGCTCTGTGCGAGGGTCTGTTACGCCATACTCATTTTGCAGATAATAATAGGAAAATGCCTGGGAGAGGACATATAGATTTTAGAACTATAATTGATAGCTTGCATAAAATAGGCTACAACGATTTCATAAGCTTTGAACCCACTTTGAAAAAAACCAAATACGAATCAGAAATCTGTAATGGGTTGGAATATATCAAAGAAATCGAAAAGTCGATTATCGCGACCAAGAAATAGCAATAATGCTTATGTCATGTCATAGGGTCAGAAATACTGTCACGCAAATATGATCTCATTTATCCATATGTGTTCTCAGTTCCGCATCAGATAAATTTGACACCATGAATTTAAGGTGTTATGAGTAATCGAAAATACGCAATTCGTAATATAATAATGGTAGAAATGACCGCGATCATGTGCCTTGCACTGTTATCTCAGCAAATATCAAGCATCAGTATGGCTCAGCCTCAGCCTCAGCCTCAACCTCAAATTCAAACTGGTAACAAGTTCCCACTTTCAGTAAACATGCCATTGTCAGAAGGATATGTTGATGGAAAAATACACTATTTTCTTGCTACTGATTCGTCAGATAACAAAATCGCAAATTCTATAACAAATAGCACAGGTTTTAAGGTGAACTTTGCGCCTACCCTTGCCATGGTGCCGATCTCAACACGTGAACAAGGTTATGATTTTTTGAATGGTGTAAAAGGAGGTGGCTCATTTGGGTTTCAAATACCAGTGGCTAGTGCAGTTCCTGGGCAGAAGAGCTACAGTCCTTTGGTTCAGCTAAACTTAGTGAGATGGGATCCAAGTGCAAAACCCGTAGTACTAACATCCGCTGGTGAAATAATAGATGCTCAAAAGAATGCACAACTCACGATAATTAACACTAGTATTGTTATAAACAGCCCTGTCGTGAAATGAAATAATCGCTGGTTCAGTTGTGATTCTCAATTGGTAAAAGAATCACGACGTTGATGACGTTGATGCAGTAAGGATACGGTACAGTCAGGACCGTTTTCATGCCTTCCTCGCTTCGTAAGATAAGGCACAAGATCTGATGTATGAAGCCAAAAAATTGCTATGGGTATTACATAGGCAGGCGGACAGTATGACAAGAAAGAGCCACGGTCTCAATTACGACAGGATCGGAAAGGCTAGTCAAAACACAAAATCAATGCCGCTTTGAAAAGTCTCTATCCTAGCCGCTTTTCACTAATATTTCAATTAAAATATGCGCCGTTATTAATTTTATGATATACAAAATAGTTCTCAAAGTTGTGTTTAGATGTAATCCCGATCAAATGGCTATTACTTCCTATTGCATAGTTTACTTCAGACCAGTTCCGTCCTAGCTTTCAGCCACGATAGAAATGAATGAATGCATCACATAAAGTGTGCAGCATGACTGACTACATTGTCGGCTACAGTATTTGCCAAGCTAATGACTTATTTTTTGGTCATTGTTTCTTGGAAAATCTCAGTCACACTGTGTTTAGCCGTAGGTATCAACTCAACTTTTCTTGCAAGCACCATCACCACTCAACATATCTCTCTGAATGCTGCTAATTTGAGTTAAAATTAGTTTCATTATCTCTAGCCTCCTACAGCATTCTCGCAAATATGTCCTTGTTCAATCGGAATGATTTTGTTATACCAACTGTCTTGGGATCATTTACTAAAAGAATTCTTTCAAACGCATTATTTTCACCAGCCGTCTTGTTAATGCGTATAGCTACTGACCTGCTCAAGTAATTTACATTTAATTTAATGTATCGAAATTATATTGTTGACTAGTTAATTAATTAACACTGATAGGACTTATCGGAGTACTTTGGCCAGTGAGACATAGTAGATAGATCACAGACAAATATGAATGATTTGCCCCCACCCTTAATGGATTTATTACACTTACAGTCGGTTTATATTCCAAGTATGACTTTTATAATGATTTTTTAGATATCGAGAAAATCTAATATAGATGTAGTAGCTATAGAATTCATTGCGATCTACTTACCTTAATAATTACGATTCTATAATACTACTTGATGACGAGCTTGACATTGCGATAGTTCTAGAACAGGGCTTGGAAAGGTTAGGCTTTCGAGTATCTGGATTCACAGATCCACTGCTAGCTTTGGAACATTTTCAGATAAATTCTGATCAATATGGATTAGTAATATCTGATCTTAGAATGCCAGCGATGAATGGATATGAATTTGTAAAAAATATTAAAAAAATAAAGCCAGAAGTCAGAATTTTCCTTATGACAGCATTTGAAATTAATAATAACGAATTCAGAAAAGTTTTACAAGCAGCAGATATAGATGAGTTTATTCAGAAACCTATCTCATTCAAGGAGTTGACAAGGATGGTTAGTAAGTATATCAACAAATGTCCTGTAGTTAAACCATTTGGTAGGCATGATGTAATATGATATGAAGTGAAGTCAGGCACTATTCAGTATATCCGAAACCTAAATAGTTGTCATTTATAGTTTGTAATAGTTTGCTATTGTTAATACAGTTACCACTACCACTACTATTGACTATGGTACTTGCGTAATCTTCCAAACCACACCCGACTTAGGATCATCCAGCTTGTTTCTACAGGCATCGCAGCCCCTCCAGGCGTGATAGTTCGCTCTTGAATTATTCCAATACTTGTGACATACATGGTTCGTCGGGACTGAATTTTATAGCATCAGGTCTAAAGCTTCCATCAGCAGTATTAAGAGTTAGAAAACCACTAAGCTTTCCTGTATTTGATCTACTGCCTTGACACCTTGTCCGATTATATGTCCAATTACAAATTACAAATGGAAAATATTCTGTAATGAGATAATAGCAAAATCTACTTATTAATCTGAATGATGCTAACAAGACATCTTAGCTAGATAGACGTCTATTAGGTTTCTTTTCACAGTCCAAACAAAAGGATATGACACCTTGTTCACATCTGTTGATATAATACAAATTTCTGCCAGATCTAGGTATTGTTTTACTCTAGGTATGACTCCACTTTCTTATCATATTTCTCGAAATACAACTGCAATGGATCGCAATTTCCTGTATTGTATTGTAATGAATTGCAATGCACTTATGTAGCATTTAGGAGATATAAACAGACTTACGACACAGTGTATAAATAATTTACTTATTAAAGATACTTAATGTCAACAAAAAAAGAGGTAGAGAAAACATTGGCAAGAACCACAGATGAGGATAAACAGGTAGAAGTTAGAACGACATCATCATCGCCATCTAAACAACGATATTCAGTAAATAGAGTCCTGGATGAAACTCGTGATAATATTAAAAGAGGCATCGAAGAAGCTAGAAAAGAGGTCCCGCGTAACACGCAGGCAATAAATGATTATCAGGAACAACATCTCCAAGTAGCACAAGAAATGACAAACAACTATCTAGACTCTCAAAGAGAGATTATAAAATCATTTCAGTCAGCATGGGCTCCGCACATACAGAACTACTATGAGATATGGAATAATTGGACGTCTCCACAGAGGACAGCCGAACTATATGCAAGAGCTGTAAGCAATTTTGCAGACAATGTAATCACCGCAACAAAGATTGGAAATAACGCAATGATTGCAAATCTGGAAGCATTCAGGACATACATTCAACGTAGAAAGGACGATACAAGAGAATATTCAAAGATTGGAACAAACACCGCGAGGATTTATTCCCAGACATCAAGAGATATCGCAAACGAATAGAAGGGGATAGAATAGAATAATCACAAGCCGCTGACTTGGCGATAGATAGATTATGCAACATGCTGTAGATGCCCAATCTTTCCTTTATTTTTGCAAATCAAATTTTGTCATAATATCAAACCTTTATTTTTGCAAATCAAATTTTGTCATACCTGTTTATTTTGTCATAAAACGAGGGCCTATTTCTGAGTTTGAGAAGGGGTAGTAGATTGCGATACGGAACTAGAACTGTATCTAACTTGTATATGAAAAAGCGTCCTACGTATTAGATAAGCAGGCAAGATAACAAGGAGAAGGAGGACACAGCAAACTAGCATAAATGTCCCTGCATCGTTGTGACTGCTGACCGAATATACTAGATATATTGGTTTATTTAGGAGACTAAACATTAGCCCAGCAAAACCCATAACTCCATTGAGGCCAAATAGTGCCAAAAGTGTAAAGGATTCACCCAAAGAGCGAGCAGCCAAAAAGCCCATAGCTCCAACAAGTATGAAAGAGATATGCTGCGCTATGTGAACTGGCGGATTCAATTCCGCATAATCAAATATCGCAGGTATGTGCCAAAAGGTTAGAAGAGCAACAGCAATTATAACCCAAATTAAACCATACTGATTAACAGTAAAGATTTTGCGTAGCATTCTAGTCCATAGCGAGACTATTGCTGAAAAGACTGAATTCCTTAGAGTATTATTATTATTATTCTTGTATGAATTTAAAAGTTTCAGTACTGTCTCTGCCACTTGCACTGACATTACACCTATTATAAAAAATAGAGTATGCTCAATAGTCATATGGTATGCCAAATCCCGCTCGGTAAATTCTAAAAATGTTGGTTGGACTAAAATGAATATCAGAGTACAAAAAGTCCCAATCAGAAGATACTTGCTAAACTTTTTGTTATTACTACGATGATAATTAAGCTTATTTTGGGTCAATTATTTATCAAAACCTCAACAATAAATACCATTTTTAGCTAAATACACCTCTATCTATATTTCTCAAGTTCGGCAGATTTACTTAAGTTAAATCTGTACACAGAATTTGCCCATGTAAGTATTCCTCCAAGGATAAAGCCGTATACCAAATAGGCAAACAAGCCATAACCAATTATCATAGAAATAAAAGCACTTTGTACTATGGCAGTATGTGTATTGTGCAATCCTTGTAGCGAAGCAGGAATTGTATGTGGATACGTAGTTAATGAATTAGATAGTAGAGACGGATATGCGGATAAAATAACAGATACAAACAGTACCAAGTAGGCAATTACACCCGTTGCTAAACCAAATCCTATTCCCTTTTTTTTACTTGTAATAGAGAGTCTTTTGATTTTGTTAGTAATTATTCCAAGAATAATGCCAACAATGACACCTTGAGCCAGAATGAGACCAAACGCTGCAAGGCCTATATTGACGATATCTCCTAAGGCAACGATAACGTTACCACTACCACTACCACTATTAATTAGAACAGGTTTAATTATAGACAGGCCAAGAGCATGAAGAAAGATACCAGCTGGCACGTTAAAGATTACAGGAAGACATAACATAATGCCAATAAAGGCTATAGATGCTATGAATCCACCAAATGCCCCGACTGTTATTCCTGCTTTTGTGCTGGGACGCGGGTATTTCGGCACTGACTCTGTTGTCCCCGTTGGCGTTGGGGTTGGTATTGGTGTTTTTCTCGTCATATCAATTATCTCCTCTGATTATGTATAAGTTATTCCCTCCCCAGCGGGCTGGCTATGCAATTTCTCATATTCCGTTGTTTCGTTTTGAGTAGGCTTTCTTCTGAGTGTGGTTGCAAAGTTGTATACAAGTAAAAATTGTGCAATTCCCACCAGGAGAGCAAAGAATAAAAGATACGGCATAGCCCAATGAAACGCAGATGCAATATCTGCTTCCCTTCGTACAGCTCCCTCCGTACCTATTATATTGAATAGGATAGCTAAACCAAATCCGCCAAAACAAGTAAGCCAAAAATGTATCTCACCTAATGTTTTGCTCATATGTTTCTTTGTCAAGTCTGGAATTATGGCATACATGACTGCAAACGCAAACAATAGAGGTCCCATCAATAATATTAAATGGATATGTCCAACCATGGATAGAGTATTGTGTAGATACATGTCAGTACCCCACATTCCTGTCTCTGTTCCTTGAAATCCACCAAACATCCATCCAGCGATACCTGCTATGAAGAATCTAGTTGTGATATTCCAGGTCATCTTTGAACGCCATGTAAATACTAGAACGGTTATTATTGTCATACCAGATGGCCAAACTATACCCAAAGATGCAGTTTGAGCCATCATTTGAAGCCATACAGGATTTGGAATATCCATAAAAACGTGATGCGAGAATACAAGGGTGGAGAAAGCCAGATAGAATGGCCAGGTTCTATAATTCCACTTAAAGAATGGAACTCTCTCCTTGCCGTATCTTGGAGCTAGAAAATAGATACCGCCAAGAAATAGCAGAAGAGGAAAGTAAACTATAGGGTGTGCAAAGAACCACCATGCGTTTTTTGTTAAAAGCCAATTAGAAGATGCAACTGGATTCTGTAATGATGCAAAGCCAGAAGCTAGTTGTACAAAAAGACCTGGATTACCTATAATTTGAACGAGCGCAGTTACAAAGGCTGCAACACATACAATTGGCACAGCTGGAGTAACATCTCTCCATTTCTTTGGAAACCAAGAGTTTATTCCAATTAGGGAAACCCATCTGACACTTGCTGGAAGGTTTTCTTGATGTATAAATTCTTTTTCTATATTTTGCGCTTCTTTATTTTCTTTTACTAATGATACTTCATCGCCTTTGTCACGATCTTTTTCATGCATATATTCAAATATTTGAGTTCCAACAGGAAGTTTTCCCCTTAAAAGAGTAGCAAAGATCACAATACAAAATATGGTTATGTATACGCCAACAATGACGTCTGCAACAAGAAAAGTGATTGCTGCAGCTGATCCCCATGTCACAGAAGGATGTCCAGGTAGAAAAGTGAGGGGCATAAGATTATACCATCCTGCTCCAAAGCCTGATAATCCTGCTACAAATATGAGAATGACTGATGCTTCCATAATCCAAAATGACGCTTTAGCCCATCCCATCCCAGCTAGTGGTTTTCGTCCCCACTTGCTTACAGCATAATAGCCAAACCATATTGTATTTGCACACACTACTCCAAAGAACATAACTTGGCCATGAGCCGTAAGTAATGCATAAAATAGAACGTTCTGTGCTATACCATCAACTTTGATTATAGGAACATCAGTTTGTATAGTTCTCATACCAATGGCTAACGCACCAGCTATCAGGAAATTAATTAGCATAGCGCCCATAAACATGAGAACTAGTTTCTTGAGTTCAGGTGAAATATCATACTGCGGTAATGGTGGTGGTTCTCGTGGATAGTGTTCTTCTCTTTGCATCTCTTATTTCTCCTCCTCCCTCTTTCTTCTTATTCCCATTCCCATTTCTCTCTTCACATTCTGTCTTCCTGCCTCCATATTATACACCTGCCGGTCCTCCTCCTGCAACTCCCCCAGCTGGTGTAAGCGTATTAGGCGAACTTGTTGGTTGTGGTAATACATTAATTATAGATGTCATATAGGGATGTGCGTATCCGCAGTACTCTAGGCATCTGACAATATAGTATCCTGGCTTGTCAAATGTATAATAAAATACATTATCTAGTCCTGGAACAACCTGCATCTGCAACAATATGGGTGAACCATCCGCAGGTCCTGCAAATATGCCCAGACCATGATTAACGTCTACTGAACGAGCTATAAACTTTACAGGTTGGCCAGCTATTATGGTTAGGTGAGGCGTCTGACCAGGAGTTATGGGTTGGCCTTCTTTATGCATAAGCCAAAACCATTGCCCTGCTGTCACATCCACAACCTGAATATTCTTTTGTGTTGGATTTATAGACGAAAATGCTACGGGTGGCATCCAAGGATAGCTTATTACCCAAAGCCAGATCAGAACAGCAGCTGTTCCTATAGCCCAATAACGCTCAAAATGAAATCTTTTCTTTGACGCAAAGGTCTGTGTTTTCATTCTTGTTGTAGCCATCACTATAAGCAAACCTGCTGCTCCAACTATGACAGTTATTATGAAAATATACAATAGAGTATACGGACCCCATCCGTAGTTGGCTGCCAGGTTGACCATATTGCTCATTTTTTTAAGTAGCGCCTCCTGAAGATGCTGCTGATGTTTGCTGCGTACTCAAATTGTTTGGATTTACAACAATAAAGTCACCTATCATACCAAGCCATAGATGTCCTCGCACTTGACAGAAATATTTGAATTGTCCTGCTTGTGATGCAGTAAATGTTACTACTTGCTGCGTATCTGGCTGCATAAACTGGTCTATTTGTCCCCCTTTGAATACAGACTGACAGCCAGGACAAGGCTTTGCAGCCATTACATTATAAGGCAAATATCTAACACGGTCTGAAAGAGGCACATTCATACTCTTTTGTAAAAGGGCAAGTGATTGCGGGGGAAAAGCTGCTATGCCAAAGTTATGAGCCATCATTCCTGCGTTAATAATAGTTATCTGTACCACGTCACCTTGGCTAACTCTAATTGGCGGTCCTCCGAAGGTGCCGTTCCAGCCAAAGTCATGCTGTACTAGTACGAATCTTTTGTCTATGTGTTGATTCGTATTTGGATTGCTGGTTGGAGGAACTTGCGCTGACGCCGATGTCATAGGGGAAGCTGCTGTCGCGAGAGTTTGACCCTGACCCTGACCTCCGAAGATTTTTGTCGTCGATAAATGTATTTCTGGAGACTGGGATGACATCATTGCTAATATTGTACTGATCAATGCAGCTATCATTATAATACCAATACCAAAAACAACTTTACCATTAAAAGTAAAGCCTCTATCATTGGGTGGGTCTGATCTATTTCTGTTACTGTCTCTCTTTGTGTCGGTATTTTTTGGCCCATCCAAATTAATTACTCGGTTGATTTACACGGTACCACATAGAATAAAAATGCTGGTAGAAAAGGTTACTAAAGAAAGTTCTGGCGCGAATAATGATAATGTCATTGCGCTAGACGAGATAGACATTGTCGTACTGCTTATTGATGCAATCAATTACAAATCGCTGCACTTTAGTCATAGGAGAAGTACTAATTATGGATGGATTGATTGATAGGTAGGCAACTTGCCTTTAACAGCTAATCTGTCACACCACCGAGTCATTTAAAAAAAAAGACTATCTAGCTAGCAATTCAAGACAGAAACATTAGGTGCTACCTTTTATAGCAATGTTGTGCTAGGAATTTAGTCGGTAGATGACTGCTGCTAACCGCATTTTACAGGCCGTAGGACTGGCATTAATAATAATTTCTTTGGCGGCTATTGGGTATGTTGTTCAAGTTAGTAGAGTTAATACGCTTAGTTTGCATCAGCCTCCATCCACTCCTAATGTAAGCCCTAGCAACAGGAATACAAATAGCACAACCCATCAGGTTGCATCTAATATCGATGGTAAATCACGCACCCATATAGTACAAATCCTTTTTGGTGACGGAAAAGAAGGTTGGAATAATCGGTTTTTTTCTCCTAGTAGAGTTATAATCCAACAAGGAGATTCAGTTAAATGGATAAATGATGATACAGTTGGCCATACAGTAACTGCTGTGCGTTTCAATTCAGGTCTAATTTGGCCGCAAGGATCATCATATGGACCTTCTTCATACAGTCGCGTATTTGATAAATCAGGGACGTTTGCCTATTTCTGTCAAATCCATCCTTATATGAGCGGGGTAGTATTTGCAGGAGTTCAAGAAACAGAGCGAGTGCTGAATAGTACTGTTGGTTCTACTCATTATGTGGATGTGAAAGTGGAGATGCCGCAAGGCACAGCTTATACTAACAGTTATGGTCCGTACTTCATACCAACATATGCCATAGTACCAGTTGACGCCAGAGTAACATGGACAAACAAGGACTATGTAGCACACACGGCAACAGCTGTAGATGGTTCTTTTGATACACAACCAGTAATTCCTGGCAATTCGATAACATTAGCAATTGACCATCTACCGGGAACCATTGCATATTATTGCAAAATTCATCCATGGATGCAAGGTACTATTGATATAACACCAAGGTCCACAATAGGCTAAATCGTTGTAGCTGCCAAACATCTAAATGAAATCTGAATGGAATTATACTCCTTAAATTACATGATGCTCTATAATTCTTAGCACTATGGTTAACGGTAACTCTAACTTGAAAAATAGAGATGGCCACAATAACAACGGAATACAAAGAACAAATGAGTTAAAGTTAGTTGTAATCAGCTTAATGACAACTCTGTTTGTTTTATTTACGATTGTGAATGTTTATTCCGGATTTATGAATCACAGAACTGAGGCTGCAACTGCACCCTCCTCTTCAGCATCTGGTAATACCACGCATCAATCAGGCCCTAATAGCACAACCACAAATACATCACCATCAAATACAACTGCTGCTTCAAAAATGAAAATCAAAGAGAGTACGAATACAACCTTAAACGCAACTGTGAATGCAACGAAGAATAAAAGCAACAATAGCACCGTTGCAAAAAATGTCAACACTAATAGTAGTACGTCTCAACCTAATTCTAACGTCTCCAAGCTTACAACTACCCAGGGTAATGTAACAACGAATGCTAATGCTCCTGGTTCGCCCTTTCCACCAAAGGAAGCCAATTCTACTTCCTATTTTCCGGCTACCAACAAAGTTGCTATTGTAGTAGGAGCAGCTTTGTTAAGAGATAAGGCATATCAACCGAATCCTGTAAATATCAAAGCTGGTGGCGTAGTAACATGGAATAATGAAGATACCGTAGTACACACAGTAACTTCAGGTACTGGACTTCAAGATCCACACCTAGGTAATCAATTTGATTCTGGATTGCTAGGGAGTCATTTTTCACATATATTCTTCAAAGCAGGTGTGTTTCCATATTTTTGTCAAATTCACCCAACGATGGTTGGTAAGGTGATAGTAAAGTAACCAGGTAGAGAATGTCGAAATGATAGTTGCTAAAGAATGCGTCACCTTGGTTGTTGTTATGCTTGGATAAGCAAACAACCATTTCATGAATTATCGCAAGTGCAGCAGCAACAACAACACTCTCTACACCAGCCAGATTAATTGCAATCCTAAAGACCGGATCTGTCGTAGTAGCTAGCTAAAATATAACGATATTGTTGCATCAGAGATTTTTATGTCAACTTCATTTTTCCTCAATATTTCATAAAAAATATGCTCAATTATATCTTGTGATATAATGACCAATTCTCACCCAAGTCATGTTTGAATATAATCTTGATTTGAGGATTAATATTATTATAATTGTCCTCTATCCAATAGTTTACAGTAGAGCAATGTTGCATTTTAGTTTTTAGCCATGACAAAAATGATTCTAGAGTCAAATTACCTGGATTGGTCTTGCAATAGGAATCATTCCAACTTTACTTGCAAGCATATCCCAATCAACATATTTCCTCAGAATGCTGTTGATTTCTGCGTTGAGGCTAGTGTTGTTCTTTTTAGCCTGCTGCTCTATTTGCTTTATAATATCCTCGTCTAATCTAAATGATTTGGTTACGTCTTTTGTTTTTGTCGTACTACCCCTTAATGCGAAAATAAGTGATTGAGAGATCTTGAGGTGTT
>JAICVW010000238.1 GCA_025935105.1 Nitrososphaeraceae archaeon | reverse complement strand
TGACTCGATGACTAAATTAAGTTCCATTCGAGTTCATTCGGCAAATTTCCAACTGCTAAAATGGCTGTTTAACAACAACTAGAATATCGCATAGCGGAATTGAACTCGCAAGGCATTAATTGCTTTTTTGCATTTTTATAGTTCCATCGATCGCACGATCGCTCAGACATATATATCCAATCATAGTCATACAAAACATTTGGATGCTGAGAAAAAACAACAAATTGTTAAAGAAAGAAAGGACCTAAAAGATTTGATAGGCACAGAAAGATTCGATAACCTATTAGAACTTTGTAAAAGGTATAAAACAGAGCATCACAAGGACTTGACTCCGTATGAGTATTTGTTGATGCTGATAGATTCAGCGATCGACGCAACATACGGATCCAAGGGTGAATAGCAAGGTCGAAATTACTATGCCAGTGTTGTTTATCTAGCCTGAACGTTACGGAACGCCACTTGTAGATAATGTACAAACTGGAAATCAAGTCTTTGATCGAGCTCATTGAAGCAGATCCTCGAACCAGTACGACCATCTCAGAAAACTGACATCGCCTCATATGGATATCGTGTCAATTCTCTATCATCGGATCTGAACACAGCGGCTTCAAGAACCGAGGGTACCAATTAATTCTTGTGAATCTTCAACTTGAAAATCTAATCAGCAATCAAACAAACCAAGTATGAGTGAGCGCTCAGCTATGAGAACTGCTTATTACTTTTCCAATAGGTCAGATCCATTATAACTGCGTACAGGCTTACAAAATCTGATCTTTTGGGTTCACTAAAATCATTCGTCCGGCTTGCAATTGACCAGTAGCCGAGCTAATTTCTTCGGGTTTCTTGTACGTGAAGCAATAACCACAATATGAAGCAGTAGATACCATTTTATGACAAACACATTCACAAGTTGGTCAAAATTGCAGTTGGGAACTGCTCTTATACACGGAGGCCCATAACTATTAGACATATCTAATAGATTTATAAGGCTTGAGGCATATACTATTTTTATATGTCAGAAGCAGTATTCGATTTGGATAGGTTAGCCTGCGAAACTGCAAGAACTAATGATAGCTCACACGATTTCCATCTCCGATCTATGTCTTCTACGCCGGAACGCCGCAAAAAAACGATTACAATCACTTTTCGATTAGACGAGAGTGTTATTGTAACCTTACGTGGAGAGTCTGAACATAGTCATACAAGTCTCAACACATTGGCTAACCAAATTCTTCAAAGATACATAGAATGGGACATTTATGAACACAAGGTCGGGTTTATATCATTGTCGAGACCTGTTGCAGCAGCACTCTTTAGAAATATGAGTAAACAAGAGATAATTGAGATGGCAACAGGCTTAGGCAGGACTGCGACGAGTGATGCAGTATTATTTATGAAGAAGAAAATGGATCTCGACTCTTTTTTAGCATGGTTTGAGACTTGTATGAGGCATTCATCTATCGAGATTAGTCACAAGGTAAATGGAGATATCAACACCTACATTTTAAAACATGATTTAGGCGAGAATTATTCATTATTTGAAAAAACGCTCTTGGAATTAATTTTTCGAGATGTATTAGGGAAGCATTTGGTAGATTGCAGTTTTTCTGATACGATTCTATCGTTTAGCTTTTCGGCTTAAACTAATATTAACTTAGTTTTAGAAATAGCTACACTGCTTACTTAGCTACATAGATAATGACACAGCTCACAGTCTGATTTTTTGGGTTTATTATGTCCTGGAAACTGTTGAACGCTTGTTGAAACATCAATCCGCAGGTTGATTAAGCAACATATCTGGTATTACATTCACGTAGCTGTGCCTTTGCCCTATTTATGAATACATTGTGAAAATGGCCTTTACAATTACTCATTAGATCTAGTGTGTAGATAACGAAGTCTAGTAAGCTGACTAACCGAAGTTACAGCATATTACAACCACTGGTATTCTGATCTAATGAGGAAAGGCACTTTTTCCTAACATTAGCCACAAAAGGATGCATTGGCACAGATAGCAGGCCCATGCTGCGTTATAACTAAATACAACATTATTCCTGCAACTACTATCAAACCTCCAATCATTAGTAAATGGGTCTTCTCTAGATTCTTCAATCTATCAAGTTTCAGCATCGTCATCTCTTTGTAAAAATACTCGACGAATACTCCAATTACGTAAACTCATAACTGGAGATTTACGAACCTCTTGTCCTCTTAGCCATAAATGGGACTGATTAAGAAGTCGCTTCCCTGGTGCTGACTCAGTATATTCGACGAATGTACTATGATCCTTAAATGCTTTCAGTGAAAGACAATGGGTGACTGAGGTTGTGAGTTAAGTAAGGAATATGGAAAAGCAAGTCATGAATAACGAAAATGAATTAAGGTTGTAAGAAGCTGAGCTAAAGGGGATAGTCACTTTGAATTGCCATAATAAGTTATTGACTACTATTTCTATTAGCAATAGAGATCACATCAACAGTTCACAACGAAAAGAATCGCCTGTTTAAAATTGTAAATATTTAGTGCGATTGACGAAATATTTGATTTTGAACTGTTTCTGGAAATATTGGTTTCTTTTTTTTCTATAGCGGTATAGTTTGCATTGGCTTAGGATCATATAGTGCTATAAAAGACGAAATTCAAGAAGGACAAAAAACTGAAAAGCAAAAAACCAGGAGCAAAACAGGATATTCTGGCATGAAACATTCAGTGTTCTCATAGTTTAGATCACGAAAGCGAATTTAATTATAATGACATATTCAAAATTATTTGATAACCCAGAAAAGATACTAGATGTGACAACGTGCATGTATATCGTACTGATTAGTGTGGTGAGTCCTAGCACTATTATTTTATTGTTTTAATGTATTCCAAACTTTTTTGAATTATTTTGAATTATTAACTTATCCACAAATTCCCCTCACACATATATAAAGCATACAAGTCTTGTCGTCGCTTGATCAACGTATAAGGATTCCCAGTACGAGTTCTCCGGTCAAAAAAATAACAGGGAAGAGAAACTTCCCTTCGAATATACTATCCGGTTTATCTGGTCGATGATTCTTCGAATGTTTTTGCTACGTTGACCGGTATTCTTGAAAGTTCCTTCAGATCATCTGTTCTTCGCTGAATGATCGCCTTACAGGCGTCAATATTTGCAAATATTGCATTATTTGCCACTTTGGTTGAGGTAATAATATTGTCAGCAATGTTACTTACTGTTTTCGAATAAACTTCGGCAGCTCTTCTAGGAGAGGTCCAATTAGTCCAAGCTTCATATGCATTCTCTGCGTGGGGTAAAAATCCTTCCTGAAATCTTTGTATAATTTCTCTTTGTGTTCCAAGATAGGTCTCTGCTAGCTCACCTGATGCACGCAAAGCTTGCTCTTGATAGTCGGTAAATGCCTGGGCGTTTCGAGGTATCTCACGCCTTGATTCGTCAATCGCTCTTCTTATTTTCTCCTTTGTTTCATCAATACCCTTAAGTACTGCCTCTTGATGACGTGATATTTCTGATCTTATTTCTTGCCTTTTATAATCGTCGTACGACGGTCTTTCTGTCTCCTTTTTGCTAGACATATTCTAAATGTTAAAAAACCGATATATTATGGTATCGAATGGTATTAAATGCCAACTGAAGCCATAACCGATTTATTTAAGCCTAGTATCTAGTATACTACAAGACCGCCACTTCGTTGCATAGGAGATCGGATGTCAGATATCAAAATTTCATCGAAAATGATCTAATACAACTCGCAACTGCGAGAATCCAGTAACTTAGGAAACAGACGATATCCAATTCATAGTCCACTGGCAATATTGCCCCACATTAATTGAAGAATAAACATGATTTTCTGGGTTATGCGGATGATATCTATAACCTTTGTTTAATTGTTATATGAGCCAAATGATTCACATTTGAAGTCTTTTTGATAAAAATTCCCACACGGTAAGTTACTGGAGCTGAAAGTTTTTTAAAAGATGCTGTGTATTTCTATTCAAATGGATCAAATCTACCATTGCAATGACTGTAATGTAAATTTTCCTGACAAGGAAATTGCAATCGAACATCGAAACGGAACTGGCCATGTTCTAAATGTAATCAACAGCGAGAATTAGAGGTTAATCGGAAAGTGCTCATATTGTGTCTGCTTTGGTATCTTAGTACCATAAACGCTCTGGGAGAGCAGGAAGATAGTCGTCTGAAGAATAGAACCTATCCAAAATAAGTTGGAGTCGTCTGAAGAATAGAACCTATCCAAAATAAGTTGGAGTTAGGTTTGTTAGTTGGTATGGATAGATGCTGCCTTAGAATATGATGCGAGTAACCTGACGTGATCAAGTAATCACATGATTAAAGTTGGTTGCTACTTGAACAAGATCACAGACAGTACTAATCACCGCATTACCAGATTGATCTTTTTGGATACTACTAGATTCCTTCTTCAATCTGAAGAGATAGGTCTTTCAGAATTTGCACAAGCTTTTTTCTTTGAATCCTATCAGTGGAGCTCCAGTTGTCCTTATCTGCTCGCTTATGTCCTAATTTGTACTTTAGGCCAGTCATTGATGTAGCATAGTTGTTTGCATCCAGTTTTCTGACACTCTGATGAGCAAGAATGTACCAATGATACTTTGTGCCGACAGGAACACCAGACCCTTCTGGAGCATGTCCAGCCCTCCGCTTTGTGACCGCATAATCAAACTCCCATTTATCAGGGGAAACCTTTTTCTCTTTCCATTCCCCCTTGTCGTAATACCATTTATGGGTTCCTCCCACTTTCATTCCAGTATACTTCTTCCCGTCGAATTGTTTCAATTTATTGTAAGTGCTAGCAGTCTTATTCCCATTTTGCAGTTCCTTATTCTGTATTACGTCATTATTTCGCGTCGACGCGATACCAATTCTAGACTGATTTCTCGCCGGCATGTGTATTATATTAGGTATAGTAAACAATATTAGAATTGCATTTGTGCTTCTTAAAGAATATCAAACCATAGATTATAAGCCTAAATTCACAAGAGCAATAACAAACTGATCAAGTGCCACAAACACACAACACTTCTGACTCTCGGTTTCACCAAAAACGTGATCTCACATAGTGTTTGAATGGACTCAGATATCATGGGTCACATTTGGGCACATGGCTACAAAATAGGTTTATAACTTTTAAATACAAATCTGTCCGAGTCTAATTCAGATGCGCAAACAAATCACAATTGTCGTAGTGAGTGCAACAGTATTAGCTGCTCTAGTATTTGCGACAATTGCGATCGGAGAACAAGCTAACGCAAAAAGCAACAATAGTGCTTCTGGCAATGCGACCTCGACTAAAAATACTAACACAAATGCAACAAAGAGTATGACTAATG
>JAICVW010000525.1 GCA_025935105.1 Nitrososphaeraceae archaeon | reverse complement strand
TGATATGGTAAAAAACTATCTATCGTTCTATAATTTCTCTCATCTTGGTTAGTTTTTCGATTATCATTGTATCTGCTTCAGCTTATCTATACGTTTAATGAACTCCATATCGCCAATAGGTTTCCTTGTGTTTATTACTCAATTGATCCAGCCGTGCCCTTGTATCAGGTTTACCTATGCCGAATGGTACTAAAGTATGATGGGTATGTCGAGGCTTTGCAAAAGCAGGATGAAAGGGATTTGGAATTCAGAGCACTAGGTTGGCAGGCAGACATATAAATGAGTCAGTTAGTCCGTCTACACAAGAGCTAAGAAGCCCGTAATGGACAGTGTATCTGTATTGGCAGGTTCCATACATAAAGCATTTGTTTTGATAATGAGCCGTTAAAACGTGGTCACCCGACAGACATTTAGTATATTTTGTTAGCATGCTGCTGCTCCTTGTGTTTCGGGGTGTATGAGAGGTTTCTGCGCTACTTCCTTGTCCAACGACTCTTTTAGTTGTCTCATTCGTCGTTCCTTATGACTTTCTGCGTCTGGTTTCATTGCTTCTTTCCATGCTTCGTTTGATATTCGTTCGATTTGGTTCGCTTTTGCCTGTATTTGTTTGGCCTGTTTCTGTATCTTTGCTAGTTCTTCCTTGTATTCCTTGAGGTCTAAGCCGGTTGATAGTTGTAGTATGTATAATTCTAATTCTTCTTTTTCCATTATGAGTAGGTCTATGTTCGATTTTGGTTCCTGTATGTTCGTCGCCTTCTGCTCCTCACTCTTTTTTTCGTGTTCTTTCACGAAGCTTTCCATTAGTTCAACGATGGTCTTGCTTTCTGCTTTAGCTCCTACTATTTCTTTGAATTTGTCTAGTATGGGGAATTTGTCTCTTTGTATGCAGTAGTGTAGCGAGAGGGTTGTCACCTGCTGCTACTCCTTCTTTCTTTTGTAGGAAAGGTCTTGTTTGTATGGTTATTGATTGATTGATTGATTGATTGATCAATGGATTTTATTATATGGGTTTTGGGTTGTTGGTTGCAGTGGAAGTGGTGCTGGTGGTGTGTGTGGCTGGTAAGGTTAGAGCTGTAAGACTCTTCTAGAATCTTCATACTGCGTAGGGATAGCGGCATAAATGTCGCTACATGAGGATATTCCTGCACATTAGATTTATTAAACCCAGAATACCAACAATTCATGTCTGAATCTCCTGATTTGGACCGACGACAACATACTGACGATTCACAACAAGGTTAGGGGAGCTGACTTGGCCTAGGAACCTCACAGCTCCCGTTCTATTTGTTTTAATCATTTTACCTCACAATAATTACAAGGGGTGTCTGTCAACGTCCGTCCACACTATCCAAATTTAATCAAGCCTATCCGATTCAAATATCGCACGTTCGCTTCGAATGCTTGTTGTGCTATGATCCCATCTTGTATGAATTTTAAACGCATCGCTGCCTTATATTTTTGGGATTGTCTCGGTAGGAGTTTCGCTGGTTCTTGGGACTTGACCTGTTTCCTCTTGGCAGTAGGCTTGTAGAAAGTTAATAATTTCCCTCGTTTGTTGGCACTTAGTTTGCTAACATCAATTTCTTTAATTTTCTCAGGATAGCAGTTTTTCATTTCAAGTCCTCACACCTTATACAATGGATTCCCGCTAACAGTCTTTTTACGACTTTATCAATACTTTCACCCGCTACACCTCTAATTTGCAATGCTTCGTAAGTCGTTTGATTTAGTCTGACATTGTGGTATTTCCCTACCATGTTAACATCACTTGTAATGTATGTTGTGCCGAATCAACTTATTAGCATTGCGGAAGTGTATAGTATTTGGTAGTAGTTGTCTAGACTCATCTCCATCTCCAGGAAGTATACCCCTTTCATTCAGTCTTATTTCAGTAGGCCGTAATTAAGCGCATTAATTATTCACCCGCAGGTCCAACCTCTGTTGTTGTAGTTCTAGTGCGAGTCATAAGTACGTACGAGCAATTACATAGGTTACCGAGGGGGATTTAGATGCCACACTCTAACATTATTGTCAATAATGAATGTTTAATTTTCTACATAACACTGCCTTTTATTGAATGATAACCAACAAGTTAAGTTTCAGATAGTCCATTATTGGTTGTTTTGAGAATATGCTATATATCAGGTGAGATACTTCCGATTAGGTAATGATGTACAGAAATCTCCCAGGCCATATTTATGATTATTGTACTGAGATATATTTCCTAGATGATAATAATGCTTTACATCAAAGGTACATAACATATAATCAACCATTGCAAGGTCATTCTAAGGTGTTTAAAGATGACGATTACGTCAAATTCAAACTGAAGGCGTGGGCTAAGGTTCCATTATCGAGTAATGAGATGTTAGATTTGAGTATTTATCTAACTAGGAGAAACGAAATTGAGGACTTGAAGGTTCAATATAGGATAATTCTAGATAAATTAACTCTCGCAGACCCTAAAATGGAAATTAGGCTCCCTTTACAGAAAGGTCACACCCAAAGTGACATACATAGATTGAATGTAAGAACTGACTATGGCCACAAAAATACTCATGGAATAGTAAAACATACTAATATTGATGTCTTCGATGTTTTTAATAACAAGATAAACGCCAGCGGAGATAGATCATTTATTAATCAAAATTTCGAAATTCATGACTACCATTCTGTAATTGATTATGTATTAATGCAAGCAGAAAAGATCAATCCACTTGTAGGTGCCCAATATTGGTTATCTCGGCTTGGCGTTGATCAGAATAAGGTCGAAGTTACATCTAGACTATGGAAAGATTCAGGAGTCAGTATTCCTTTGTGTGTTTTGTCAAACAACATATATTTTAAAATGATTGAAAGAAGCAATACCAACCATAAAACAATTCTTGATTCAGAATTTCAAGAGGTAGTTAAGGATGAAATCGAATTAGCTAAGCAAGTTGAAAGGGACGATCCAGATAATATCATCTTACATCAGTTAAGTGCACCAGCTGATGTATTCCTTCTTCCATTTCCATTTTTCAGACCAGCAG
>JAICVW010000616.1 GCA_025935105.1 Nitrososphaeraceae archaeon | reverse complement strand
AACAATGTAAACAATAACATAAATAATAACATAGTAAACAATAACATAAATGCCGTACACACCGTTGACCATCACAATCATCGCAACCACTCTGCGAATGTAAATCCAAGTAATGACAATAGTAACACCAACGCCAATAACCACAATGAAAATCTTATTCCAGCTACAAATCCTTCATCACCAGATAATGCCGTTGCAAACTCAGATACCAACACGAATTCTGATGGCAACAGCAACTCAAATAACGGAGGCCATCACAATCATCGCAACCACTCTGCGAATGTAAATCCAAGTAATGACAATAGGGATATTGTAAATGTAAATGACTCAAAATCTGAACCACCGAGCAGTAACTTACCACAAGTTGACCCTATCGGATCAAACTCTCTTGTGACCCTTCCGTCTGTAAGCAGTACAGCGTCAAATGCACCAATTATTAGTTCTGGGCCCACAAACACACCATTGACTAGCTCCTCTGATCAATCAAACCTACCTGTGATGATTCCATCGGGTAGCAACTCAGGAAGTATCTCGAGCGGCAACTCAGCGTCAAATGCACCAATTATTAGTTCTGGGCCCACAAACACACCATTGACTACCTCCTCTGATCAATCAAAGACGAAAGACAATGTTCCGTTCCTATTACCATTCCATTGAACGGGTTCAGTTAATTGGATTAGCGCTATACCTTTCATCCCTTCGTCATCTAACAGAAGTCGAATTAGTTTTTTTTAATGACAATAGTTAAAATTCTATCAAGCCACATGCTTGATGCAGTTAACTATGCTGACACATCTCTTCAATCTTTTATTCATTCAGACAATTTGTGCCGAAAATCTAAGCCAACTCAACTCACACTAACTCACATAGTCTTTCGAATCACAAATCACTGCAAGCGATTGATTATATGACAGCTTAAATGAAGAATCAATATATGCACAACATCCTGGTAACAGGAGCTGCCGGATCTATAGGACATCATTTGATTAAAAGGCTATCTCAAGGGGATTGCAAAGTAGTCATTATTGATAACCTAAGCAATGCAGATTCAGAATTCTTGAATCAAGTCAAGACTGCTCTCCTAACCAGCCATTTGAGCAAGTCAAATTTTGTCAGATTGAGTGGAATTGGCAATCACGTTTCAATATATATTGAAGATATAAGAAACAAGGAATCGATTATTGACATCTTCAAAAAAGAAGATATCGATACTTGTATTCATTTGGCTGCTAAGGAAGGCGTTCAGGAGTCGATTCGAAATCCGGAGGACACAATCGATGTAAACATTAAAGGAACATTTAATGTCCTAGAAGCTTGTTCAGGTGTGAGCTTAGAGAATTTTATTTTTGCTTCTTCCTCAGCAGTTTATGGACAATCGAAGGCTGTGCCCATTTCAGAAGAACAACAATTGAATCCAATGTCACCATATGGAGCTGGCAAAATTGCTGGAGAGGCTCTCGTTTCTTCTTTCAAAAATACTGGGAAGATTCAAAATGCTATCTCACTTAGAATCTTTAACGTCTTTGGAGAAGGCATAAGGTCTAAATCTAAGAATAAAGGGGTTATAACACAGTTTTCTGAAAGGTTAGCCGCAAACCTGCCCCCAATTATTTTTGGTGATGGTGGTCAGGTTCGTGACTTTATTTCAATCAATAGCGTTGTGGAGGCCATACTGACAGCTGTTAATTTCAAGGGGAGGGCCGTTCCTAATATTCATACAATAAATGTTGGGACAGGAAAAGCTACTACTGTCTTGGAGCTTGCTGATATGATGATAAGAACTTTTGATTTAAGTTGCCAACCAGTCGTTGCTGACCCTAGACCAGGCGACATTCGATATAACTGCGCGAACACAGACAGGATGAGTTCGTATTTAGGATTTGCAGCTGGCGAAGAATTAGAGCCATATCTTAGAAGCCTGGCTGTCTATCGCACAAGGCAACTACAGTAATTAACTGCTATATTATAATAGCTTATAGAAAGGTATTATTGAAATATTTGATAAATGAACCGGTTACAAAACGTAACGCAGCGTATAGCATCCACCTTGTATTTGATCACGGTCTACTTCCAAAGGTCCATTCAACTTTTTTAAATATAGGACTTTTAAAGCTGAATGGAGTAAGAGCTGCGTCATCTTTTTTCTAGGGATGGAGGTTAATCGAATCATATCCAGATTCCACAAAGTAGGACGGTCCGGTAGTATTATTTGACACATTAGGGATGAAATGGATATTGATAGGAATAATTCCATCTACGGTCTATAACAATGGTATGAAGTTTATTATGTATTCTAGCCTGCACTTCATATAATTATCCCTCCGTGCCCGCACATTTCTTTACAATTAAAAGCATTTCAGATACACATATCACCGCTTCTGATAAGCAACTTTACAAAAGAATGCTTCTGAATTCGCTAGATATAATGACTAAACATGTAAGTGCTACAATTAGTAACGTATGATAGTTTT
>JAICVW010000006.1 GCA_025935105.1 Nitrososphaeraceae archaeon | reverse complement strand
TTATAGAGCTCAAAGCCGTTCATTTTTGGCATCCTAACATCAATTAGAAGTAGATCGTACCGTGAGGCTTGAAAGGATGACAAGGCCTGTGCAGGGTCATTGAACGCATCCACTTCGAATCCATTTGACAGTAGACCCTGCTTAAATGTAATTGTGATATCTGGATCGTCATCGACTATCAGAACCCTCGTCATATTCAATCGATGGAGACGACATGCTATTATAACTTTTGAAAAATGGATAGGTATAATTAAATCTCAGCCAAATTACTAGCTGCTATTATTACTGTAAACTTTTTAGGTGTAAATTAAGCTAGAGCTGAGACTTAAAAGGTCAGTGTTTTTCAAAAAATAGCAGTCATCAAGTCCATTTTTCATCGCGAGCTTCGCTGGATATAATTGTGAAAAGAAGATAAATTTCAATAGATTTTTTATCATGTTTTTTCTAGTTGAAGTTATATAAAATACTGAGACATGATGTTTATTTAGACGATTTTTAATGACTTTGCCTACACGAACGTCATCTTCATTATTAGCCATAATTATAATCCTGTCGTCAGTTTTAATGTTGAAGATTGGAGAATGACAATACTCATCTAGATTATATGCGAATGTGGCCACACCAAATACCTCAATCATCTTTAGTGATGCATATAACGCGGCAGGGAATGCTGGACCGTTTCCCAAGAAAACGTGCTTGGATGGTTGATCAGCCTCAAAATCAATTAGGGACTCTGCACAGTCAGCCGATTCATTGAAGATTTTTTGTAAGTTATTTAATTTTACCTTGTTCATTAATGAAATGCAATTTATCACACACGCAGTAAATCCTATCGTACCGGCGGTTACTACATTCGAACTTTTATATCGCACACGGATTAGTTCGTCTGATGTTCTGCCTAAAGGGCTCTCTGGTTTTGCTGTTATCGACACAGTTCGCTTTGCATATCTTTTTGCCATTTTTGCAGCTAATAAAGTAGCCCTCGTACTACCGGAGATGGACACAAAGAATACCTTTCGGTTTAAAACAATCTTTGGACTCGTTACAATATCCATTGGATGACAATATTTGGCTCTATAGTTGGAAGCATAGCTTCCGATTAGTGAGGCCACAAATGAATCTCCCGACCCAGTAAAAATGCAGTCTTCGATATTTTCTTCAATCGACGGAAGCTCTAATGATACCAACTGTTCTTTCTGACTGCAGATATCTCTGCTCATCGCATCGATAGAATGCATAAATGAGAAGTGCTGGCGAATGGATTTAATGTTTTTTGAACTAGAATCGTATAGACATATTTAACAGACATACCTAATAGTAGAAGTGCCGAATTACTATGACATACTAGAGATCAGTAATCGTGCCTCGCAGTCTGAAATCAAGAAATCCTTCAGGAGTCTTGCAATGAAATACCACCCCGACAAAAATAAGAACTCGGAGGACTCCAAAATCAAATTTATGCAAATAATAGAAGCTTACGAAGTCTTGTCAGATGAGTCAACTAGAAGAGATTATGACAATAGGACCAATCATGGATTGCGAAATTATAATCAGGCAAGGCATTGGAATCCCTCTGCCGATTTTGACAGAATATATAGTTATTCTGAGATCAAGAGAAGATATCGAGAAACGACATCACGTGGCGGGATGTGGGACATTAGTGAGAGCGCGAGCACAGGATTATGGAAGGCTACTATGGTTCTGTTCGGCGGGCTAGGTGCGCTAGTTATTTTTATAATGATGTTACATTGACATTATTGAGCCGGATTGAATTATATTTTGTGCTCTATTGTGCATGATATTAGACAGAACCATCAGAATATATGAAAGCTTGTTCATTCAGAATTATCATGCAGTTTAGACTGATTGGATCTCTTCTAGTGGTATTTGTTGTCGGAATATTAGTACTAGTTATAATAAATACATCAACCAACCGTACTCATGCAGATAACTTTCTCGCAGGCATTACTGCTCCTTCTGATCGATATTTAAAAGCCGAAGTCACGGTAAACAATTTTAATCTGATCACTGATTTAGCGCTCACCCAAGACCAACAGACTAAAGGTTTGGCTGTGAAGAATACTATGAACGAAAGCCAAGGCATGCTATTTGTGTTTGAACACCCTTCATTGGAATCATTTTGGATGAAAGATATGAAGTTCCCTATTGACATTATCTGGATGGACGCAAATCGTTCTGTAGTCTATATTGCCCCAGACTTGAAACCGTGTCCAGCAGTCGGAGATTGTCCCGCATACGTTCCTGCTAAAGAATCGATGTATGTTCTAGAAACCAAAGCCGGCTTTTCGCACAGGCACGATGTTAAACCAGGGAGTCAAATGAATTTCCACCTTTTGGACTGATACGTTATTACACTGGGCGGCATTTCCATTGCCAGTGGTCCGTTAGACTTAACGGTAGTCTCTCTTGTGGATTTTTTTCGCAATAAAAATTTGGGTTGCGCTCTCGTAATGCATCTAAGTTCAACTGGTCGCTTTGTACTTCACCAAGCTTAGTTTGTCAATGTACCGGTTTTTCTGGCAAAAATCAGATAAGTTGTATGCCCTATCATTCTCATAGCTGGTCTCGTCATACCTTCTCGAGCTTCAATAGTTCGTAACATTAGTTCTACGCAGTCAATGTCAATGAAGCCATTACTCTTAAGTTCTATTGCCGATTTTTCCAACTGATTCATGGTAGGACAAATGGCTATAAACGCGCCACTTGGCTTCAAGAGAGGATAAACTTGAGATACGATATTCCAAGGATCACCTAGATCTACTATTACAGCATCAAAACAGACTTCGTCATATCCAAGGGTTGAATCGTATAAATGTGTTGTAACATATTTGGTCATTGCAGCTTTATCGATATTTCGTTTCGCAATTTCAATATAATTGGGGTTTACGTCGTAGGTATGGATATGGCCATTAGGCTTTACAATACTGGCGAGAAAGGTGGTCAGGGCCCCACTACCTGTACCGATCTCTAGTACCTTTGATCCGCTTTGTATCCCTGCACGAACTACTATGAATCCTAACTCCTTAGGATAAATGATCTGGGTTGCTCTTTCTGATTTCATTATGAAGTCGTGGATAGTTGGTTCGACCAGATGAATGAGTTTCCCTTCTGTAGTTTTGATAATGCTGCCATAATCTAGCCCTATTATTGACGAGATATCGATCACCCCTAAATGAGTATGCAATTTCTTTTTACTTGTAGCCCTGGTCAACCATTTTTTTGAGGAGGTATGAAAAAGCAGGACATAAGAGCCATCTTGTATCACCATAAGTAAAAAATATCATAGATATATAATACATAAAAATTCTTCCCAAATTAGTTCATATTTGGAAACTAGAAGAGCTAGTGTTGGTCAGACATATTCACCAGGGTTTTCCCCTAAGATATTGATTTTCAAAATAAAAAGGGTATCGCAACTTAAATGTGCAGAGAGAACTTAAATGTGCAGAGGTCGTTTGGATTCCAATGGCATGTATGATTGATCATTTGCTTTGCTCATCATTGTCTCAAGACAGGAGTTTGTTGATGCTTTATCAACCGATTGAGATTCTGAGATATTTCGAAAATCGTGGCTAAAATAATGGAAATGTTTGACAGACAACTGCAAATACACTTCGGGTACTTATTTCTGCAGAGCTAAGAATATTATATCGCCCCTAAAAGGCTTCAGTTCACTACTGATGGTTCTGCCGATGAAATAATGATTTGTTCAGAAAGAATTTCTGCATGATAGATTGAGGATTAGTATTATCTAATTCAATTGAATGTAGCCTGAAAGTGGTGTCAATGCAAAGATGATGGAAACATCATAATGTAAGACAAACTGGTTCTGCAACTCAAGATGCAGCCTAACCAACCTCCAGATTGCTTTCAAACGATGTCTTTTAACTGGGTTTACATGTCTTTTAACTGTAGAAATAGGATTCTGAATCTTTAATAGCCGCTACATCGTTATTCGAATAAATAAAGCGTAGAATTATGCTTCTAAAGATATTATAATGATGGTGACCATTTTTTCTCACGAATCTGATCTTGACGGGGTATACTCTGCGGCAATTGGATTGATTCGTTACCCTCAAGCACGAATAGTATTCCTTAATTATTCAAAGGATAGTTTTATGAAGATGAGAAACTTCGTCGAAACCGGGATCGACTCTAATAAGGAGGGCTTGGTAGTCATTACAGATTTAGGGCTCAATCCAGATTCTACTTTAATTGATATTTGTAAAGATACCTTTTCGTTAGTACAGAAGAATAATTCACGTATATTATGGATAGACCATCATCCTTGGTCAGACGAGACAGTTAAAGAAATCCAACCCTACGCAGAGCTGATACTAGAAAGTAATAGTTCAAAGTGCGCAGCAGACCTGATTTACGAAAAATTTCTCTTAGGCCACCCTATCGCAGAAAAACTTGCGAGTTTAGCTCACGCAATGGATTATTTCACTTTTGATCAGTTTTTGACTCCCACCTCGGAACTGATTAGATATTACCATACTTTCCCCGATCGTTATCATCGCCTTACTAACTTGGCACGCAAATCCTCACAAGGGATTTTGTGGGACGTGCAAATGCAAAAAGAGTATAGTGAATATGAACTACTGCGTGACGAAGCAAAAGCGCACGCATTTTCCTCGATCAAATTTCTGGAAACTGACACCCTTAAGACAGTTTTAGTCCGAACGTCACCGTACATACAGAATAGCTTATTTTCGGAGGAAGTATTCAAAAGAACTGACGCAGAGTTAGTTATTTTTTACGGAGGGGACGGAAGGGTGAGCATTAGGCGAAATACGGACGCGATCTCTTGTGATCAAATTGCGAAGAGATTAAGCGAAGGTGGAGGCCACCCTTTCGCAGCAGGTGCAATGCTTCGCAGCGACCCTAGTAACCTGGAGTCGGTGAAATCAGAAATAACAGCCGCTGTCTTGGCTTCGCTGCATAATGAAACCGGTAGCTAATGATCCACGTTTAAACAATTGATCAAGCTAATTCAGTTGAAGGCACTAAAATTCCTCTGTTGTATCTATGCGCGTCCTGAATATAAGACAATAGCTGCACAGCCAATCGGGCGTTTGTATGACCTACTCAGTATTGTTACATATTGACGGTAGACAGATACAGATATAGAATCGCAGTCTAAGCTGGTGCTGTTCCCTATTGGGATTTATATGGACTCATATTCCTTTTTTTCAATGGAAAGGAGTGTTAAAAGGGAAACTCTTCCGATTTATCGATGTAATGACAGAAATGAAATTGCTAACTGCGCATCAATTGTAAGGTGCGGAGGTGTAATCGTTTTTCCAACTGATACTGTTTACGGAATTGGTTGTAGTCCTTATAATGATAGAGCGGTTGAAAGGGTATTTCAAATTAAAGGTCGAAATAGGGCCTGCCCGTTTCCAGTTCTTGCAGCTAACCTCCATGATATTGAAAAGATTGTTTCGCTAGGTAAGATTGGTCGCAAGTTGGCCTCTGTATTCTGGCCTGGCGGACTTACCTTGGTCTGCAAAATAGAGAACTGCGACATTTCAAAGAATGTCAGAGCGGGCCAATCTACAATTGGGGTTAGGATCCCAAATAATGAATGCGTGATCGGTCTGCTGAAATATTGCAGATATCTCGTTGGTACAAGTGCTAATGTTTCAGGCATGACATCTCCACGTTCTGTTTCTGAAATACTGTCGTCTTCCTTGCGAGGTTTCGATGCCGTTTTGGATGGAGGGTCTACGAAAGAAGGCCAAGAATCAACAATAATAGATATATCAAGAGATTTTCCACAAATAATCCGTGAAGGAGCAATACCTTTGACACAGATCAAGAGCGCCGTCTCTGAAGAACTTTCGAAAGATTCATGATCTTTAATCTGATTGTGTCTACGTACAGACATAGGGAACTTGATGCGCAAAACGAGCTTCACTTCATACTTAAAATGTTTGGAGACCACCATCCAACCTCGCAGGTTACCAACGTTTCTGGCCTTTTAACAGCACGGACAACTCTAGACCCATTTCAGGTAATAGAAAGAGTGAAAGGACTAATTCACGAGGAGCCTTGGAACGTCAGATTTATACTTCGAATGATCCCGATCGAAATCAGCTTTTTTATCAATGGGATACACCCCATCATGGAGGCAGCAACAAAATTGTCATCTAAGATGCACCCATCAGATACGTTCAGAATTACAGTGGAAAGGAGAGCTACAGCAATGACTTCGAGCGAGCTGATTTCCAATCTTGGCTCTACATTCACTAACATAGTCGATCTGGAAAATCCTCACTGGACTGTATTGGTAGAAATTATCGGAAAGATTGGTGGTGTCTCCATTGTCAGGCCGTATGACATATTTAGCGCGATAAGAGAAAGTAGGATTGAAGTGTAATTATTTGTTCAATAGAGCCGCTTTCTCTGAAAGGAAGTCAGTGAAAGTGACATCATTTTGAAGACACTTACTCATATCAAGTCCAATAAGCTTAGATATCAGCTCTCTCTTGGTTTTGCTGGGAAGAAGGACAGAGTTATCTGAATCATGATTTTGGAGAATATTCTTTGCTACCATAGCCAGCTTTCTCTTCTGAGTTGAAAAAAGGATCAAACATGCTGGCTTATGATACATTAGGCCAATATTGCTCAGAGCAAGAGAAATTTGATCAACGCAGGCGATTCTGAGTAGCAGGTCAATCTCTAGTTTATCTGCCAAAAGTAGCTTTCTTCGTTGTGATTCAAGAGCTACTCTGAGTGCGTTAATAACGTGATCAACTCCGTAGACACAATCTGCCCTAACCGCTTGTATTAAGACACCCTCAGGCAAGGTTTTCCGAAGCATATCAATTAACCTTCCGGTTTCATTGATGTTGACACCAGACATTCCTAAAATTACGGCGTAATTATTCCCTACTTGATGAATATCTATCAACAACAGGAATGACCTTACGCACTTCTCACACTTATAGTCCTTATCACATATCATGGCCTTGAATGCAAGCTTTTTTTTCCAAATAAATCTTTAAATGAGTTCCTCTTGAGTTGTCACCAATCGGAGAGGCTCTGGTAAAACAAAAAGTCAAACCTCAGCATTCGAATTTACCAGAGTGTCTAAAGGGCAATTAAATAGTGAAAATATTGTGCTGGCCCTTCCCAAAAATATCAAAAAGGGCATTTTCTCAATTCTTATTAAGGATGACAGCGAGTGGCTCGTCTTATTTTTTTCTTGAATCGACCGTCCCTGTAGATTGGCAATGAGTCAAACTCGTGTACCGAATAATTAAGTTAGAATCGAGTCCTAGGTCACAAGTCCCAATTTTCACCAAAATTAAAGAATTAACCGAGAAATGAGATCCTTATTTGTCGCCTCCATGTACTACACTCACTACGGTTAGTACATCTCCGCTTTGGACTATTGTATCATTGCCACGCAGCGAAGATGATTCTACTCCATTTATTGCCACGAGGAGGTTAGTAGGATTCAACAGGCCTGGGTCCTCCGCATCATTCCGTAAAAGGTCTAAAACTTGAGAAATAGAAAGGCGAGGCTGAGGTATAACCGTTGACGATTTTCCTACTGCCTTCTTTGCGCCCCCTAAAAGCCGCACCGTTATCATTTAGCCTATCTAAATTTCAGGTCCCTCGGTGTCTAAGTCTACTTCTTCTCTTTCTATTGTTATTCTTCTAATGTGAGCAGTAATGAATCCGGCAATCATGTTTCTAAGAAGTTTAGACCTGATATTAGCCAAATCCTTGAGTGTCGCCTTATTTTGATCAAAATCAATCCCAAACTGTTTTGGATAACGTTCTAACAGTTCATTAGACATCCGTCTAACTCGATTCAACGCCAAGGGTTAGAAAAGCAGCATATTTTATCTTATTGAAATTTGTCATGAGTTTCACTCTCATTTACGAGTGACGGTAAAGTTGTTCTCAGGTAGGGAAGAGCATAACGATAATATCGTCGCTGGCCAGGAATTTAAAAGTACATGGTTTCCCGGTTGACATTGAGTTACAACAATCTCAAATATTTGATGTCATTGTCGAAAGATGCTCTACCCCTGGAATGTTGCGCACTTCTGGTGGGAGAAACCAAAATTGATAGTCTGACAGAGGCGATCGTAACTGACGCGATATCCGTTCGAAACGTGGATCGATCTTCAGCGTCTTTTAGTATTGAGCCAGAGGAATTGCTAAATGTCTACCGGCTAGCTGAAGCTAAGAAACTTCAAGTTGTCGGAATTTTCCATTCTCATCCATCGCATCCTGTACCTTCCTCCACAGATCAAAAATATATGAGAATTAATCCTGTTGCTTGGCTAATTTATTCTACAACTGCAGAGAGATTCGGAGCGTTTATTTTTGAAGACAGCATAAGAAAGGTGGAACTGCAGGTTATGGCGTGAGCCTATCCACATCACGTGGATATAGTACTGCTTCCCTGATGTTGTCCAGATTGGTTAAGGCCATTATCAACCTATCGAAACCCAGCCCCCAACCTGAATGTGGAGGCATGCCCCAACTGAACACCCTCAGGTGATGCTTAAAGTTGTCAGGATTGAGATTCTGTTCAATTAGTCTTTCTTTCAACCTGTTCGGATCATGTTGTCTCTGGCCACCGGAGATTAACTCCAAGTGACCATATTGAAGGTCGAATGAATAACTAAACCTTGGATCATTTTCTTTTTCCCTTATGTAGAAGGGTTTCAATTTGGTGGGCCAGTCAACTATAAAAAAAAATCCCTTATGTATTTCCCCAAGTACACGAAGAGAAGCATCGGATAAATCGTCTCCGATTTCAATATTTTCTCCTTGCTTCTTCAAATCTTCAACACATTGCTGATAGCTAAGCCTTTTTAACGGAAATCTGGGCTTTGGGATTAGTAAAGTTTTTGACCCATTCATATCCCCTTCGGAAGTGGACAAGTTCAATGACAATATATTCATCAGAACTTGCTCTGCTATGTTAATAATTTCATTCATGCTTGTAAAGGCGGCTTCTATATCTACACTTAGAAATTCGCTTAGGTGCCTCGCGGTATGTGATTTTTCTGCCCTGTAATACGAGGCTATCTCAAACACCCTATCTAGGGCTAAGATAAGCTGTTCTTTATAGACCTGAGGGCTTTGGGCCAAGTATGCTGGTTTTTTAAAGTACTCAAATTCGAATAGATTGGCGCCGCCCTCACTTGCGCTCCCAATAATCTTGGGGGTGTTTACTTCTATAAAGCCATTAGATCTTAGGGTAGTTCTGATATTTTCGAGCAACACTGATCTTAAAAGAAAGATTGATGCGGTTTTTGGGCTTCTCAAATCAAGAGCTCTAGAGTCGATTCGCTTATCCAAAGCAGATTCAACTCTACCAGTAGGATCAATAGGTAATGGATGCGTAGCATCATTTAGAATAATCACTCTGTCAGCTTTAATTTCTAATGAAAAGTCTTTTGACTTACTATCCTGTACTAGACCAGAAATAATGACCGCACTTTGTCGTTGTTTATCACGAATGATTTCGATGCTTTGTCCTGATACAACAGCTTGAGCTACTCCTCTTACATCTCTTACTGTCAAGAAAACTACTTTACCGATATCGCGCAGATCCTCGATCCATCCCGCTATTGTAGCTCTTTGACCTAATAACCCCGATTCTATTTGATTGGTGTAATGCGTCCTATACGTATTATCTATAGCAGGCATACTTTACCTATTTTGATTAAGTCTGATACTCTACTATTAGATCGACATCCCTGAGATTTTTTGCAATATCGTGAATTCTTGTAGCCTTGGCTACAACTCGCGGGTCTTTCTTATCTATTAACACTCTGGTGAGCTTTTTGCCATCTGGTAACCAAAAGAAGTTCATATTGATGACCTTTGACGGAAAGAACAAATTTTCAATAAATTTTTTGCCAGTTGCTTGAGCCTCTATTAGCCATACCCCTTGGCCGAATTCCACCTCTAAGTCTTTTAAAAGTTCTGGCATAGATCTTAAATATACTATATCAGATCCTTTTAGAAATAAAATCAAGTCAGCTCCAGATCTCTCTGCACTGATCAAAGACAAATTATCGAAAGCTCGTTCATTTTGAGCAAGCTTAGTTAGCTTTATAGCCGTTTCAATTTCAGTTGGAGTCAGTTGGCCCGCTTCGAGCTTTGCCTCGCATCCGGGACAGAGAACCCCCGCTTTTGCATCGAATGAGCATATGGGTGTCTTCAAATTCTATTCCCTCGCATCCAGGGAGTTAAGGATTAAGCCAATTTATATGTCGCTGCAACTTTGCTCTTGAAACCTTATTTACTAGATACACACCAGCTATGGCGTAGCTTGAGGCATTACCTGGAAAGATGATATCGCGTGATCATCCATCATGGAAGTCGCACCCAAACCAACAGAGATTATTTGAACCTTCAGATGGGTTAAATCCTCAGGAGATAGTTTATATTTTGATGCCAAGAAATCCCGTATTTGATCTTCTGGATCAGCAATCTGATTTGGCTGGGACTGAATTGTGATATCTAACTTCTTCCCAAGTACGGATGCAGGTATTTTTGAAGAAGTATTGTTTGAAATTGAAAATAGGATTTTATCCATCGCTACGTTATGCGGCAGAGTCAGTAGTGCATTGGCAGAATAAAAAACCTGAACGGTTAACGGATTGATCTGATTTTGGGACTGGGCGTGTGCAGAAACAGTGGCGCTATTGCCTGAAAAAGATGCAAGACCGCCAACAGTTGTCTGTGGTCTAATTACGACAAAGCCTTCCACCAGATTAGAAGTGATGTTCTGAACACCGAAGAGTTGTAGAAGCTGTTTGCATGCAATACCACTACTTGTTCCAGGTTGTAATGTCTTCAAAATCGAGCTTGTACTTTTTCCATTATTTGAGATTGCATTCCATAGAAAGGGGACGGTAAATCCTTGATTGTTTAATAGGCTGATGTCAGTGTCGTAGTGTCCTGGCCTTAGGGGACCATCATTGTCTGCGACTGATCCACAGATGAACTTAACGTTGTAGCTAACGTCCTTTGCCTGTTGAGTACCATTGGTTGTTCCAGTTGAATTTGGTTTCGAGAACACGAAAGCTGAAGTTGTTGTATGTTTTGATGTCAAATAGATCAACTTTGGCTTAGGGTTCAAGTTATAACCCACTGGGGCCTCGTACGAACTTATGCTATATGTTCCAGGCTTTAGGCCAGAGACAAATGTGATGCCCGGTGTGGTCTCGGGCGAACTATCCATGCTTGTTTTTATTATATAACTTTTTGAATTATTGAAAGGGCTTGGTGAAATTAAATATGCTGCCCCTTCTAATGGATAACCTGCTGTATTAACGGCCACAACCCTAAGATAGGAGTCCTTGACTTCTTTATCAGTTTGTGTACCGATAGCTTTCTCCACAACATCATTCTTAGGGAGTTGAATTGAGGTCTCTATAAAAATCATAGCCGCTGCTATCACTACAATTGTTATTATTATGATGTTTCTTAATCTGATCCGAAGTAAGATACGACAAATAATATTTGCGTCAATTTATACTATTGGACATCGCAAAATGTTTATGAACCAATTCTGAACTCATAAGTCTGCCTAATTTTAGGCCGTAAAACGTAAAATTAAAGCGATAGTTCGATACTAGATCACGCAATAACGAGATATACGTCATGCATCACCTCTTGGGATTGCCTTTGATGCCTCCCAGAACTTGTCACTTACGTAATGCAAGTTGTCTACAATATAACCAGTCGACATAGATGTTGCAATATCACTGTCTACCATTGCAATCCCCACAGCCAGTGCCTTTTGATACGCATGATCCTTTACAACGACAATCCCATCTTTCTTGAAAAGTTCTATTGATGTAATGCCGGGGCGCATCACTTTTGCGCCGTTGCATACGAATTTAACTGCACCCATATCAATATGGACCGAAGGGAACTGATTGAGGGCATCCTTCATGCCTAGGAAAGGCAGTATCAAAGTGTGGCGAACTTGAACAGCCATAAAATTGCTCGCCTGCAACAGAAATTTCCCCTGCTCTACGTGAAAGGATTTAAAGGTCTTAACTTTCGGGACAAGATCAGGAGGCCATGTCAAGCGGATTTGTTCGACTAAAGCCGTGGTTTCTTTTTTAGAGAGCGTTGATATTTTCAAAGCCGCTTAGTTGAATTGTGCGTATAGCTCAAAAACTCTTTTTTCGCACTGGATACCATCGACCATGTAATTGTAAGGTGACATTTTGATGCTCTAAACTCTACAACTCGGGCTAATCTGTACGATTATTTATAGGAATATACTCGCAGCCCATAGGTCCACAGTATCTTCCTACGTACAAAGCCTTTGGACGATATAAAGCAGGTTTTGGAGCCGCTTCTGCGAACTTTTCTTCAATAACGTGCGCACACCATCCGGAAATTCTTGAGATTGCAAATATTGGAGTATTTAGATCTAGCGGAATTCCCATGCCATAATAAAGCGATGCACTATATAGATCGACATTTGGATAAATTGGGTGCTTTTGATGTTCTAACATGTATCTCTTTGTTTCGTTCTCAACTCTCTCTGTGATATCAAACCACTTTGTACCAGTTTGCTTTGAAACTATCCTAGACAAAGTTGCCAGCACTTCAGCTCTTGGGTCTGTAGTCTTGTAAACAGCATGTCCCATTCCCATAACCCGCCCTCCTTTGTCTAATTTATTGCGTACCCACAATTCAGCTTTATCTGGTTCACTTATTTCAAGCAACATTTTCATGACTTGGACGTTTGCACCCCCGTGCAGTTCCCCTGACAATGCACCAAGTGCACCTCCTATCGAGGCATACATATGGGATCTCGTAGACGCTATCTCGCGGGCGGCAAAAGTTGATGCATTGAAGCTGTGCTCAGCATGCAAAATGAGGCTAATGTCGAATACCTTTGATTCTTCTTCTTTTGGCGTCTCGCCTCTCAACATATAAAGAAAATTCGATGCGTGAGATCCCTTGTCGCTGGGCCCTATAACCTCTAAACTCCTTCTTATTCTATCCCAAGCAGCAACGATCCCTGGGATTTTGGAAATTAAAACAATGGACCTTTCAATATTATCCTCTTTTAGGTCGCTTTGCATATTCTGATCAAAATCAGGAAGCTCAGAAACACATGACTGTAACACATCCATAGGATTTGCCTTGCGATTCCTCACTTGTAGACATTTGATAATGGGTTCCGGCACACCTCTAGCTTCTCGTAGGCGCGTGCTAAAACTTGTCAAGGCTTCGGTGCTAGGAAGTTCCCCGAATAATAAAAGATAGGCAGTCTCCTCAAAAGTAGAATTATTTACGAGGCCTAGAATATCATATCCACGATAAATTAATTTGCCGTTCTCACCATCTATGGAAGAGATTTTCGTATCAGCAACCTCTATATTTCTCAGGCCGATATTTCTCGTATCCATCGTATAGGTAGTTCTACAGGTTTCTATTTATACTTAGGCAACAATATAGCCTTGAGTAATCATACAACCATCGACATACACAGAGGACAACAATAAATTAGGTTTGTACTTGTTGTTTAAAGTAGCCGCTTTATATGTTCACAGTAAGATCTTAACAGCATGGATAAATTGAGCATACTAGAATAATGTAATTACTTTGAGAACAAAGTTCTCAGTGATACACCATTCACTTGTTAGACGACCTCGTGAAGATCCATCGACCAACAGTCTGCATTCCCAACCAAAATCGATTCTCCATTATAAATAAATCCAACATTCTTCGTCTGGCATTTATGGATCCAAAGTACGCTTACGCAGCCACTACTAACTTCATTCTTCGAGAGGTAAATGGACGTAATTGTAAGGGCGTGGTACTAGGTCTTAGTGGAGGACTTGACTCTTCAGTAGCAGCAACATTAGCGGTAAAGGCGCTTGGACCGTCTCGAGTTTTGGGATTAGTTTTGCCTGACAGAGCAAGCTTTTCAAACTCTGTGGCGATAAAGGACGCGGTTAAATTGGCAAATAATTTGGGTATGAAATACAACTTGATACAAGTAGGGGGAGCTAGATTGGATTTGACAAAACAGCTTCCTTCGAACAGATTGGCGAAAGGGAATCTCACTGTTCGACTCAGAATGTGCATACTATACTATTTTGCTGCAATAAAAAAACTCCTCGTCGTGGGAACCTCAGATAGGAGTGAATTGGAATTAGGTTATTTTACAAAATATGGTGACGGCGCGGCTGATATTCTTCCAATAGGTGGATTGTATAAAACCGAGGTTCGAGAATTAGGGAGGTATATACGTATCCCAAATAGAATAATGAAAAAGAAAAGCACTCCAGGCCTATGGAGGGGTCAAACGGCAGAAGCTGAAATCGGATTAAGCTATGAGGAAGTAGATGAGATCTTGAAGAATATGCATGGCAATGAGTCAATACACAAGATTAGTTCCAAAAAGGTTTTACTTGTCAAACTATTAGCGGAGAAAAATAAACATAAACAATCCTTGCCGCCAATTTGCAAGCTCTAATATTTAACCGATGGATATCTTCCTTCTACCCCATTATCCTATTCCTGGACGTTTTTGTCTTCCTTTCTTTTGATTCTAGACACCATAAACGCCTTATCAAGCCGCAGCATATTGCCCATGATTATGGATATAATTAATCCAAACAGGAAACCGCCTACTATGTCTGAGAGGTAATGTTGCATTAGATACAACTTTGTAAGAGCTACGAGTGCAGGGAACGCCCATATCAAAATGCCAGCTAATCGATTTCTTTGATAAATTCCAAACCCGAATATAAAAGCGAATGCGGTAACAATCGCAATATGGTTAGACGGATAAGATAAACTGCTGGCATAAGGAACAACACTGTCGTTCTCCAGCACAAAGTCCTTTGGAAGAATGAGCGAAGTTTGAAATTTATTTATCGGCTCCACCCTACCAATGATAGGCTTAATATAGATAATTGAAATGGCAATAAAGACCATAGTTATAAGGAAAATCAGCCCTTGTCTACGAGTTCTACGTATTATCGTGAGAACAATCCCCACAACAAGTAACGTGGAGAGGTCGCCCGTGGATGTAACTGCTATCATAAAAATGTCGACATCCTTATTGCCTTGGATACTTTTTGTAGAGATACTCACAAAACTATCTAGTCCATGTGTGATCCCCACGGATACAAGCACACTGAGAACAACAAATATTGACACCAAAATCAGGAATTCTGGTGATCGAATCCTAATTAGCCAAACAAGGGTTGGATTGCTCACGATTTCCTGTGTCCAGATATCGATATTGGCCAAATGACTGCGATGCAGACCATTTTGTCAAACCCTTAAAATCGTAATCTAACATCCAAACTAGGAGTCTAGTATAGGATCAATTGTATTCCAGTCGATAACTCGATCGGTATCTTTCATACCGCTTAGAACTTAATAAGTAGAGGCGTGTTTCAGTATTTAACAGATTCGTCATGAAAATCACCCGCAGATTTTGGATCTTTGTCAGCATAGTATTTGACCATGCTCATTTTAAGAACTTTTAAGGAGAGCAAAGCACACTTTATACGCGCCGGGCCTAGGTTGGTCAATCCTATATTCTCCAGAATATCTTCTTTCGACAAATTCTTTACCATACTCAACGGCTTGTTTGATACCATTTCGGTTAGCATTGATGCACTGGCTTGACTTATGGCGCATCCTCGGCCTTCAAACTTTATATCCTTAATTCTATCCTCTTCGACTTTTAGATGCATGTCGATTTCGTCTCCACACAATGGGTTGCTATCATGTATAGTAACGTCGGGGTCGGTCAGCCTACCTTTATTTCTAGGATTTCTATAATGATCCAATATAATTTCGCGGTAGATGTCATCACTCATATTCTAAAAATTCTCCTGGCATCTAATAGAGCGTTGGCAAAAAGATCAACTTCTTCTCGGGTATTGTAAATATAAAAACTGGCCCTGGACGTCGCAGCTACATCTAGCCTTTCCATTAAGACTTGCGCACAATGGTGGCCGGAGCGAATTGCGATCCCATGCTCATTCATGATAGTCGCCAGATCATGAGGGTGTATGTCGGCTATATTAAATGATATTACTCCTCCCCTGTCTCTCAAATTCTTAGGCCCGTAGATAGTTATATCTTTGATATCTGAAAGAGCAGACAAAGCATACCTAGTGATCTCAAGTTCGTGGTTTCGTACACGGTCCATCCCTATTGCAGCTAAATAATCAAGTGCAGCACTAAAGCCAATGACCCCTGCAATATTTTGAGTTCCCCCTTCGAATCGGTAAGGAAGATCATTGTATATAGTATTTTGTTGATGTACTTCCTTTATCATGTCTCCGCCTCCAATGAATGGAGGCATTTCCTTGAGTATTTCCTTTTTCACATAAAGGATGCCAACTCCAGTAGGTCCAAGCATCTTGTGTGCAGAAAATGCTAAGAAATCACAATCTGTTTTCTGTACGTCTACCTGTAAGTGAGGTACTGATTGTGCAGCATCGACAAACACAGGAACGTTATTTTCGTGGGCCCTAGTGATAATTTCCTTTAATGGAAGGATTGTTCCGAGGACGTTGGACATTTCACTCACCGAGACCAAACGCACAGGCTCTTTTTTTAAGACTCGTTCGTAATCTGTCATCTTTAGATACCCTTGATCATCTACTCCCAAATAGCAAATTCTAGATTTTTTTTCTTGGCTTAAGATTTGCCAAGGAACAATATTACTATGATGCTCCATCTCGGTAAGCACGATAGTATCAGCACGCTTGATATTTTTTCGTCCCCAGCTATATGCTACTAAATTTATTGCTTCAGTCGCATTCCGAGTGAATATTATTTCGTCTGCTGACCGCGCATTGATGAATTTCGCAACTTTTTCTCTCGTTTGCTCATAAGCAGCTGTTGCTTCCTCTCCCAATTGATGCACTGCCCTGTGAATATTTGCATTATAACTTGAATAGTATTCATTCATAGCGTTTATTACCACGTAGGGTTTTTGCGTGGTAGCAGCATTATCCAAATAGACTAGAGTTTTGCTTCCGCCAACACCTACTTTACGCTTGAGAATTGGAAAGTCTTGCCTTATCTCATCTACACTTAGAGCGGTCTTCTGCATTGCTATATTATCCTCTGCTTTGAGATATAAACTATAGACTAAAATTATAGCATTCGTTTGAGATGACAGTGCAGAATGATAAAGTGCTTTCCATTATCGTCTATCAACCCAACTTGTTTAATAAGGTGACTGCATGTGATGTTGGTACTCAATGATGCTTCTTTGGCGAGATACCTATTTGAAACCATTGTCACAGTTTGATCTAGGAGCTGAAATCTGCTCATTTTGTAAGGAGAAGTTTATTGATCTTGATTTCGTCTCTTCATGTGAATTCTGCGAAGTTGGAATTATGCATAATGGCTGTGCGAATTTGCACATAAAGCAGTATCATTATGATCTGTTAAATGCAAAAATAGCGTCCCATACGGATAAACGGCTTCATGATTACCAGTAATGGAGTGATTTAGTGCTTTGCGTATAACCAGCATCTTGTAAAGCCTCCCGCAACCGTAACCTCTGGCGGGTCAGTTTTACAAATGTCCATAGCATGAGGGCAACGTCCAAAGTACCGACATCCGACTTGAGTCTTCGATAAATCCGGTGGGTTACCTTTTATGAATTCTATTGGTTTTTTATTTTCACTTAGTCGAGGGATCGCAGCTATGAGTGCCTTTGTGTATGGATGTTTTGGATTTTCGTATATTTCGTAGGATGGCCCCAGCTCAACAAACTGTCCAGCATACATTATCGCGATCTTGTCGGCAATCTCGGAAATAATGCCAAGGTCGTGAGTTATCAAAATGATAGTCATGCCTAATTCTCTTTTTAATTTCTTTAGGAGGTTAACTATCTGGGCCTGGACAAGTACATCAAGTGCAGTGGTTGGTTCGTCGGCAATAACAATATCCGGTTTGAGGAGAAGGGCCATAGCAATAACATCCCGCTTTTTCATTCCGCCACTTATTTCGTGGGGATACATTTTATCAACGTCATTGTCCAGTCCTACTTGATTAAGCGATTCTGCAATTATACTCTCGTGCTCCGATTTTGACTGATGTTGAAGCAAGATTTCCCTCATTTGATCTCTCACTTTGTATACAGGATCAAGAGTATTCATCGCTCCTTGGAAGATCATTGCTATTTTCTTCCACCGAAATTTTTTAGTAAATTCAACACTGGACATACCTACAATCTCTGTGCCGTCAATTGTTACTTTTCCGTCAATTATTTCGCCGGGCGGCTGTAGTGCTCTCAACAGAGCCGAGCCAAGGGTAGTCTTTCCACTGGCCGATTCTCCTGCGATACCAAGTGATTCATTTTCAGCCACCATAAAGCTAATGTTATCAACTGCATGAACTGCACCTCGATGTGTGAAATATGAGACTTTCAAACCTGCGACTGATAACTTGACCGTTGGATGAGTGGTCATCAATACCAGGTACCTAGGTTCGCATTTAATAATTAATCCTGTGTTGGCTTTTGGAGGCTGGCCAATTTACAGTTTACTCGAGCCTGTACTGGTTAACATAAGTTCGTCGAGTTTTTTAGGTCATATTGCGCCGTATGGATGCCCAACTGTTTAATACGTAATTATGTTAGTCAGTATGAGTTAATAGAATTAGGCCATTACCTAGGACATTCGAGTTCTTAGGTTATCTTTATACTAGTATTACTATACTTCCATACTAGTATTAATAGGATCGGGCATTCAAAGGCCAATCCTTTAACTTGGATTTTAAATAGGCAAGCGGAAGATTTAGTACTTGTTCTTTCATCAGAATCTTGATATCCTCAGCGGAATCTATGTCCTTCATCATTCTTCCGGACAAAAAAAAACTAATGGGGACATTTAACTTTACAGCAGCCCTTATGTGAGAATTAAAACTATCTTCATCATAAAAAGTTGCCATAAGGTGTGGGGGCTTTCTCAATAGTGCATTAGTACCATCATACCGGATTGATGGGCAGATAACGATACACCTCGCAAATTGCTCTGCTCTACTACAAAGATCATTGATGTCCGTGGCGGACAGAAGTGGAATGTCCTGAGGAATCACAAGCGTGGCATCGGCTCCATTCTGTGAACTGTATTTATCAGCTAAAGGAAGCGCCGCGTTAACCCCGTAGTCATCATTTAGTTTCAAGAATTCTGCCCTAGTTCTGCCTACAGTCTCCACTGCAGAACTTTCACTTGTAACAATAATTATACGCCAGATAGTACTTGATTGCTCAAGCGTCCGAATGGTGTTTACAAGCAAGAGCTCAGACAGTTTTCTTCTTTCACTTGAGCTTAGGATTGTCCCCAGCCTAGATTTACTCCTATCAAATCTCTTTACAGGTACTATGGCGAAAGTCCTCATATCTAGCCTAATTGTAGATTCAGAAGATAGCTAGCTAACCTCTGCTCATCTTCAGCCGTTCGCATAACTATGTTTGTCTCGTGAGCTCTAGTACCAAGTTTAGATATCCGCCTGGCCGAATCCACTTCTCCTTCCGAAATTATAATGTTCGACGTGATTTGAGAGTAGAATTCTGCAACTCCAAATGCTGATGGTTCAACTTTAATTGCTTGCATATATTTTACTGCCGGTCCACTTATTGCAGCATCAGCAATAATAGGCGAGACTGCTATGATTTTTTCTCTCACTTCTGCAAGCGTCTTCTTAATTCCGTTGATCGCCAGTATTGGACCAATGCTCGTAACAGGATTACCAGGTGCTAAAATTACTAATTTTGAATTCTTGATAGCACTGATCACCTCAGGATTGCTTTCAGCTGCTTCAATTCCCTCATACTTAATCCCTATTATCGCTGGTTTTGCTTGGTTTTTAACCCAGAATTCCTGGAGATGCATTTCTCCTATATTGGTCAATATTCTTGTCTCAACAGGATCGTCGGTAGCTGGGAGTATTCTCGATAAGATAGCAAACTTCTTGCTCAAAAATTCGGTAATGTATGAAAGACTTTTTCCATTCTTCAGCATGGCACTGCGTAAAATATGCGTAGCAAGGTCTTTATCGCCAATTTTGAACCATGCAGGTTCCCGAAGATTCTGAAATTGTTTGAGACATTCAAAGGTGTCTCCTCTTATTCCCCAACCTCTAATAGGATCGAGTAGATTAGCTAATCCATAGATGATGGTGTCAATGTCTGGGCAGATGTAAAGCCCGTATAGCCAGAAATTGTCGGCAACATTTGAAACAATAGATATCTCGCAGCCTTGTGAAACAAGTCCACGGATGATCTTGATTGACCCGGTTCCCCCGGCGAGAACTGTGATCACGCATTGGAGAGCTAAACCACATAATGTAAGATTTTCGGAATGGATGGGTTGTTGCCTAATTCATTTTAACTAAATGTAAACAGGATTTCATGCTTTTCCATTTATCTTAGAAGGGTATGCATCCTCCTTGACGAATCCCGTTCTTCCCTGGACCTGACACTGGGACTGTCTACAAAATTGTCTATAGCATACAGATAGCGAGACCAATTTGTACACAAAAGTGGGATTTTGAGATAATTTCTGTGTACAAACCTTGGATAAGCCCAGGTTCCATTCTGGTCTACATAATAGTACATCTTCCCCGTTTTGACGGGCTTTTAGGGGGTGTTTTTGGGGGCCAAAAATGGGCAAAAGGTGGGCAAGTTTCAATAATGTGGTGCCAGCCCAGATTGTATACGGATTGTTTACGGATTGTATACAGAATGTGTACGAACATGTTTCAAGAAATAAGTCCACTTCGGGGCAGTAATACTGGAGGAAAAGCATTTATGAGGAGAATGTAAAGTTTGATTTCCCTGCTCAGTCATGAAAGAGGCAATCGCTTGTAATGGAATCGTTTTAGCAGCTTGCGCAACAATCCTGGAATGTACTAAAAAGAAGTGAATAGAGAGTTCCGGATTATGAGCTATAGTAGCAATATCGTTGAATCCTAAAAAAACGCAGTACCATAGAGTATCTTAGTTAAATAATGTGCTGTCAATAAAGATTATAAACAACTAACTACAAAGTTCCTTTGTGAAACTTGCTGCAGTTCTCTCAGCATGTCTAATTAGCGGCATCTTAATTTTCTCTGTTATGAACAACGTTTTCGCGGTCCAATTTACGGCGCTCCTCTCACCAAAAACCAACAGTGCCACCCCAGATTTTACTGCTGTCCGATTTATTACCTTGAGCTATCCTGCAGGTGGCCCATTGGCAAAGCAATTTAGTGGAAAGTCAGAACATATTAGGTTCACAGTTAGCGGGACAACCGGCGGAATGGACCAATTATATGCGGCCTTTAACCGGGCTTTTGCAAGTGAAAAAAATAGCCATGTTCAGTTGACTAATGCAACGCTGACATATACTGGGGATTTATTGGGCGAACCGACTCAGGCATTAGTCTCTTACAAAGTTGACATACAGCCAACTCTTTCCAACTTTGTATTACAGAACACGACACAAGGGACAGTCATAGATCTTAATTGGAGGGGTGTTACGGTAACTCAGCCAACAATAATCGATACGCCGAAATACGGAAAGATTAATGTTAATGCCCCAATCGGATTATTCCAAGCTCTTGACTCTACCCTCGCACGCGAGTTGTTGAACTCACAGGCTGCTTCAATAATGCAAGCTCCTTTGTTTGATTTTTCATCTCTTGGTGCTGACATGAATAACTGGCACTTTCTCTTTGATCCAACAGGAAGTATTGCAGGGGCATCTGGGCTTTTCGAGCAACAGCCCGGATCTAGGGCTGTCTCTGTATACGCTCTAGGGGAAAGCAGTATCAGGGAAGGGGCTTATAGTGAGCAAGTCCAGGATGTCAGTGCAAGCATAAACGGCGAGACGGTAGGAGTTCACGCATCTACACCGCCTCCGAGCGCTCAAATTCAAATACCAGGGTTTTCAAAAATTCAACAATCTGGCAGCGGTCAAGTTGCTATTGTAACTAGTCAAGCTCCTGCTGGCACAACGACTGCTACTGGCGGTTTCCCTATTGAGGTGCTACTGGTCTTTGCAGGCATGATGGGAGGAGTTGCTGTTTTCGTGCTTTTCAAGTCACGAACGCCAAAGGCACAAAAGGAACATAAAGCTCCCGGTCATGGCAGTAAAGGTTCAAATGAAGGTGCAACGGCTAGCCCTAGGTCGCAGGGTACTGGGTCTGGCTCCCCTTTT
>JAICVW010000718.1 GCA_025935105.1 Nitrososphaeraceae archaeon | reverse complement strand
CTGACTAAAGCTGGCTATAGCATAGTTGAGAGAGAATCTCCAAGTTTATGGATAGAAGACACACTACTCGTAACGGGAGAAATACCAAGGACAAATGAATTTGAAAAAGGATTTCCTAATCATTATTCAGAGATAGATGGAAAGATGGAAAGTGACCCATTAATTAAAGATGATCAAGCAGTGATTTTTAACATCAAAGACAAAGGTTTAGTTATTATTACAGGATGTGGGCATTCAGGAGTAACTAATATTGTAAACTATGCAAAGGAACTAACTGGCGAAGAAAGAATTTACACAATAATTGGTGGAATGCATCTTAGCGGTGGTATGTTTGAACCCATAATTCCTAAAACAGTAAATGAATTAGAAAAAATGAAACCTAGATTCCTCATTCCTTGTCATTGCACAGATTTGAAGGCCATGACTGAAATAGCTAGGAGTATGCCAGATGCTTTCATACAGAACAGTATAGGAACTAGCTATATTTTTTAAGATCCGTCCGTCTGATAATACCTGTTTCTTGTCTTGTCTTGAAATGGTATAGTTTGAGGCCTCTTACGACAACTACAATATAGATTCAGAACATCCAGAGGCTGAACAACCAGAGATATTTTGATAATAACTAATTAGAAGAGAGATAAACCCCTTTCTAAATCACTAGATCTGCCACAATAATATATCATGTCATTAGCTGCTGTCTTCTTTCAATTTCCTGTAATCTTGTTGAAGGAAGACTTTCTGATGTTATCAAGCTCATTCAAACCTCCAAATATCTATGGACCTTTATTTAATAGAAACAATTGCACTCCTATTTTTATACAGATTCGGAGAATTAAATATAACCGCCCTCTCATTTCCCTCTCGATAACGGGATAAGCAATTGTATTATACGGACTATTTGACACACTACGTGCAAGTCCATATAAAAATAATATTGCTCCTTCATTGGATTGGTATTTAGAATGAAGCAATGGAATCAAAATTTCTACACATGGTAACTTCGTTCGAATGTCAGGTGGTTGCTTACCACAAGAAAAATAATTCAGAATTTATTCTTTTAGAATCGCAGTTTTCCACCTTGGAAAAGAAAATTATTCCAGAAAGAAATCAGAATTAAATCATGGTCAATCTCACCTGTTGGGTTAAGATGTTTATTATGATTTCAAGATTTTTTAAATTGAGCATAATTTATGTTTATACAACGGATCATGGAATAAGTCTTTGTTACATGGTGAGATGTGCTATACACAAAGATTACTTTGATGATCAGTGTACTGAATGTAGAAACGAATACAAGGAAATGAAGGGCATCTCAGACAAACCGACAGGTAAAAATAATAGTTCGAATCCTGGACCAGTAGCTCAGAAAAGGTATAAAGAATTTACAGAAATACGTGCGAAAAAATTGTATGAGGAACTGATGATTCAATACCTCAAAAATTATACTGAGGTTGAATCTGCTGAAAAAGCAACAAATATTATTAAGGAGCAGTGCAGGATACGAGGTATTCCTTACTGGTCCTGGATTTAATCCATCTTGGATTCTTAGTTGCATACAGCAGTATTAAATAATGCCTAGCAGTCTTCAGAGTGTCTTTCAAAAAGAGTTCATTATACAGCAGCAGTGGCGGCTCATAATTTTTAACAAGTGAAAATTTTTATCTGTATTAAAACAAAATTAATAAGTTAACGAGGTCTTATTATTGCG
>JAICVW010000089.1 GCA_025935105.1 Nitrososphaeraceae archaeon | reverse complement strand
TATAGTTTTATTTGATTTTTCTGGCGGAAGTATTAGCTTAATCTCATCCCATAAATCATCAGGAATCTTTCTAATTGTGGGAAGATGTTTATTTACTAACCTATAAGTGCGCATCCATCTAGAAAGAACTTCCTCAGCTATATGCATATCTGCCATTTTTGGGATAGGCTCTTAAGTTAGATTGGCATGAAGGAAGATAACTTTGTTAACTCACAATGTTTAGCATATTTTATCTAGTCTCCCCAGCTTAATATAATTGGCGATTCAGATGAAAACTATTAAATTGGCTAAATTGAAAAGGCTAACCAATTTTGGTAGACTAACTAAGCTGAGCAGAGTAGAATTAGGACTAACCGGAGGAATCGCAATCGTTGCAGGGATCATGTTGTATTTGATATTACCACAAGAGGGGCCAGCAGTACGTTGTGGGTTTTGCTAATACTCTAAGAGGAAGATGAAATATAAAGCTATTCTCTAATCTGAACTTCTATGAAGCCGTATTTAGTGTCTATAAATAAATACCCTGTGCTGGGCACTAATCTGGTTCCAGTGCGTCAACATTAAACAGTAGCTGGACCTTAAAAGCAATGGATCACTTGTGGTTTTTCTGAAAACTAATTTAAGATTATCTCATATACTATACGACCTACCGCAGGCTTAAGGATTTAGAGTAAAAGTGTATGCATTTAGACGGAATATCAATCACGACTAGACGCCTGTATAACATGCCGGCAAATTAAAGAAAGAAAACTCTTTCTATGTATGTAGGGAATTGTAGATCAGACTTGGCATTATTGAATTTTGCTTCGCAATGAATATGAAATTCCTTGTATATTTTATAAATATGTCGTGTTTTGGAAATATGTATTTGCATTCGAGAACAATTTTTGGAGCTCCTATTCTAGCCTTTTGTACATATGGATAGCAGAATTTCTAGTTAATTTTGTCATGGCTGAATTATATCTAAAGACAGTATGATATTTCTTATAGTTTCAACGTCTTCACAAGCTGTTAGATTATGAATTGCAATTTGCTTTCTAAATGATTTGATATCTTCTTGAGATGAATTTAAAAAAGGATAAGGACCGACCGCCCCAATAATTCTACCAACATCATCCACACCATTTTTATGAAGAGATATCAGTGCTTGTCCTGATTGATGCCCTTTGACGTCATTACCGCATACAATCAAATGACTCAACTTTGGTTCATTTATCGTAAATTGAATAAGTGTATCTATTCCCTTGTTTTCTGAATATAACCTTCCAATAATTAAAATTCTACCCATTATATCATCAATTTTTGAAATAGTCCTAAGTAGATCCAAACTAGATAATGTACAAATAGCTATACTTTTTCCTTCTCCAATAAAATATCCTATCTTAACTGGGATGAGATTCTCACATAGCCTTCCAGCGACATTTTTTAACTTCCAATTAAGCGTGGTATTCATATTGATATCAAGATACACAACAACCATATATGTAAATTTATGTGCTCAAACAGCGACCAAGTGTTACGACTCAATCTTTTCAGCTAGCAGCAGATAATGAATCATTCTCGTAATGAGTACGTATTGTTTTCATCATCTACAATATCATCATTCCGGTGCTCCATGTCCTGTATAGTACTAGTCTTGAGTATTTTATTTTGCATCCACGTTCATTCAAATCATATGATTAATCATATAATGTACTTCAGAGGAGCACAATGTAAATTCACATTGTTAACTCACTAGGTTAAGCAGGTTTTAATTTTGTCTATGTTGTTATTCCTAGGTACAATCGATATTAGCTACTTCCCAACAAACCTGCATATGAGGTTAATACCCTATTGTTAATACCTACTGATGACAATGATGCTATAAACTGACCGAATCGACGCTATTGGTCATCGATGAGAGTAGGCTATGTATAAAAATAACTATATGGGTGTAAATCAGATTCTTTTATTCTTTGTTATGCCCCAACCTACAATTATTCCAATGAAACAAAACGCACCTAAAAGCCACCATAATTGCACATGGGACGCTCTAAGTATATTAACGAGAGATTCTGTTACCACGATTGAAGCTCCTGTGGATTTATACTGAGACTATTAATATTCGTTCTATTCTACATGAGCATTATTGTGTGTGAATCATTTTTGACCCAAATTTATGACTCAAAGTAGTCCCAAAGTGCGACTGTGTATGGTATTAATGCAACTCCGATAGAAAATCCAATAAGAAAAGCCTTTTTTTGATAAAATGTTTACTATCTTTTCTCTCCAATATCGGCCATTTATCCGTAGTTTTTACATCAATTTCCACAATATGAAAAGAATGGTGTGTCTCTGCTGTACATCATTTGCCATGTCTATTATAGCATCTATGCTGAAATAATTAAGCTCTCTAGTTATTTCATGGCTCACAGTATAGCAATCAGCTTCGACCCATCCAACATAGCGAAATTCTACGCAGCTTACAATTTCGCCGTCAAACCTTTCTGTAATGTTTTTCATGCTTGTACCTATACAATAAAGCTTTCTACAAGCGCTTCATCTGATTATATACTAGATAATTTCGCTGGTCGATAATGCGAAAATAAGTAGGTCCAATCACAATGAGCTTGAGACGGAATCAAGATGCCAGGTGTTCAAGGTTGGGTAAAGCCAGCGTATTCGATGCGCTATTTATTTTGCCATTCTTCTTAACCAATCAGCAATTTCTTGTTTGGTCTTCTTCTGCTCCCGGTCTAATCTCATTATTCGTTCGAATACGTAACTCGATATCATTTTGATCAGCTTTTGCTCGTACTCTGACTTTTTTTTGTGATCATCCCACCAATTTTCGTAATCTTTCGGGTTAGTGCGATTTTCAGAACCCGCGTCCCAGCCGAGAACAGACATAAGTATGCCAATCACACTTCGTTGGTTGTATGGCTTGGCTTGACCATATTTTGTTTTCGCGTCATCTACGGTCTCAAGAGCAATAGCTGTAAGTACGAGCTTTTCTGAACCCGGGAATTCTTTTGATTTCTTAAATTTTGAGTCTTCTTTGCTGAGTTTAATCGATTTGCCGCCTTTTATTCCAGATAACAAAAATAATGGATCCATGTTGGTTCTTTATTATGCTATTATATAAATGAAATTTGTAAAATTAAACTGAATTATGTTAGTCAATGAACAACTTGTTTGAAGTTGTAACGCAAATGTATTGTCGGATATTCTGTGCGCTTTACAATATACGGAGAAAGCGGCTCGGATAGTTTTTTGGCGATAATAAATTAGGCCTTCCCCTTCACTCATCACAAATATTTTTCAGTGGCAGACTTTCCAGCTCCTTCTTCTCATTCTCAATCTCAAACAAACACTACTCATGCAGTAATACTCCTTCGTGTGCTAGGACGTAATAGAAATGATTGAAACACCCTTGCATCTACTTTAAGCAACAATAGTAACGGTTATGTTGTATAATCTAGATCTCCAATTCGGTTTATATTTGCATGGGAGTTAATATTATTTATGACAATCCAAATGGCAACTCATGGTCTTACAAATATGTATCTCGAAAAATTATCAAAACTCCAAAATAAACAGAATGCCAATACCATTGCTGAATACGTTAATACGTCAAGACACGAAAATTAGCTTCTCAGATCATTATAGGATGTCAATAATTAAAGTATTAAATCGGTTATCTAATTTCTGTGAAAATAAGAATTTCAAGTCCATGAATAGAACCGATGATATATTGCCATTCCTGGATAGCTACAGGAAGTCTGATGCTATAGATCCACTGCATAAATGGAAAGGCACTTATAATTTATATTTAGAAATCATAGCCAAGTTCTTCAAATGGTTGTATTATCCAGATCATGATGTTAGAAGCAGACCTAAACCCAAGGTAATACAAAATATTGCAACTCAAGAACGTAATGAAGTCAGTTGTTACAAACCAACTGATCTGTGGACCACAGAAGATGATATGTTGTTCCTAAAATATTGTCCGTCAAAAAGGATGAAGTGCTACCACACGGTTTCAAGAGATACATCATGCAGACCACATGAAATATTGGGACTCAAGATAAAGGGACTTAAATTGGAAACTTACACCAGACAAGAAGCAGTATTGTGAAGTATTGGTAAATGGTAAAACAGGGACTAGAAGTATACCGTTATTTGATTCTGTTCCCTATGTCAAAGACTATTTGGACCATGAACATCCAATGTCAAGCAACCCAAATTCACCATTCATCAGTGGTGAAACAACGAGGACTATAGGCAAATCTATATTGCCTTTTACTATTAGGAAAATATATGCAACAGAAATACTTTCCTTCATTGTTAGATAAACCTGATGTATTGCCTGAGGATAAGATCAGCCGAATAAAACCAAAACTTTTAACTTCACACCAAGCGTATGACAATCCAAATATGTTGAAGACTTGAGTTAGTAGGTAAGGCAAGATAGACCTAGATACCACTCGTAACTTCGTTATAGGAAGTTGTCAGTAGGCTTTGTTATCTATTTGTCGAATTTCATTCGCTTGGTATTTTATTTTTCCTGCAATAGAATTAGCATACAAAAATATTCAAGAAAATAAAAAGAGGAATCGAAGATGGGTACGATATGGAAGTAGAGCGGAATATTATAGTTACTCATCCAACCAGTCAGACTCGATCTGCTTCCTATTCTTGAAGCGTTTGATGAACGAAAGAGACTGCGATCGATCCTTCGCCCACGGCGGACGCAACATGCTTGATGCTACCGCCACGTACATCGCCCACCGCGAAAACACCCGGCAAACTCGTTTCGAGCAAGTACGGCGGACGGGAACGGGGCCAGGGTGCAGCAGTCAATCTTTCTGGCGACAAATCGATACCAGTCTTTATGAAACCCTTATCATCCAGCTCGACGCAACCGTCAAGCCAACTTGTGTTTGGATCGGCACCAGTCATAACGAATACGTGGGTGATATTGTGCTTTTCAGTTTGCCCCGTTTGTCTGTTTTGCCAGCGGACTGATTCAAGATGATCACCTCCTTCAAGGGCCACAATCTCCGTGTTCGGCAGGAATACGATCGTAGGAGTTTCTTCGATACGGCGAATCAGGTAGCGTGACATGTTCTCAGCCAAACCGCTAGACCTAACAAGCATGTGTACACGTTTTGTCGTCTGCGCAAGAAACACGGCAGCTTGGCCTGCCGAATTCCCTCCACCAACCACAATCACTTCTTGTCCGCTACACAACTGTGCCTCCACAAAGGTCGCTCCGTAATAGACGCCTGCACCTTCAAAGCGCAGCAAGTTCTTACATGGCGGCCTTCTGTATTCCGCCCCGGTCGCAATCACGGCAGTGCGTGTAAATGTAGCTAAAACACTCCTTTCGGTTCAGAATTTGGATGTCAGAAATTATATTTATTGGGTAACCTGGGATACGCTAACTCACAACTGTAGCTTTAGCGAATCTATCTGCCACCTGATCTATTTTGATCTTAGCTTTTTGTCCAACTTTTCCACCTTTTACAAAAACAACAAAACCCTGAACTCTTGCGATACCATCACCTTGCTTGCTTACCTCTGTAACCTCCACCTCATATTCTTTCCCTACTTCCACTGGTGCTGGCCGTGAAGGACCTCCGAATCTCCTACCGCCGTCCCTACCGTAGCTCACAATATTGGAAATCTAGTAGCTCTATAAATCCTTATTCAAATTGTTTTATTTATTCGGCATAATTCATGAATAACAGAAGGACCAGTAATGTTTCACTTTCCAATAGCAGATAGGATGCTTTACCTCCATTTCCTGTACTCATGACGACGAGACACGAAAGCCTCGAAATACCAGGTGGATAAATGAGCTAAACTGCCTAGGGATCAAGCAAGAGGATAAGAATGAGGAATTAAGAGGCACAGGGGCGCCTGAAAACCTAACCGATGACACAAAACAGCTATTAATCCGTAGCTATAAAGACAAATTACTCTGAAAAACTGTATACGTACCAACACGCTAGTAATGTTGAGCTAGCCTGTGTGTTCTTAAATTACTAGAAAATGGTTGGTATCAGATAAAGGAAGGCCACGAATTGAACGCTGCTAACTTATGATAGTTTACGGGGACAGAAAAGAATATGGTATTGCATCATACATAGAGCTTGGAAACCAACTAACTGGCATGACAAATACATACGTTATTATTGGTACCACTACCATGAAGAATGATGGAACATAATAATCGTTTCAGCAAGAATTACGAGTTTCTTGCTTCTCAAGAGGTGGAAATAACAAAATGAAAACCGAAAAAGTCTTCACATCACTAAGAGCACTCATTAACGATCACCATGAAGATAAAGCAAAATTCTGTGTAGGGTGTGGCACGATAGCTACCCAGGAAGCCTTATTCAGTGTTGGCGGTGGTATTACACTTATAGAAAAATACTGTGGCCTATGCGCAATTATAGTGGGAGGATTTAAGCCTACTCTCATATAAGGTGTAACGGAGCTAGCTAGCTAGCTATCTAATAGCTACGTGTGGGTAAAAGAGCAGATGAATATGAAGAAGAAATGAAGTATTACTAACCAATTATAATGGTTAGCGGTATTCTTGGGCAACTTCTTCTCTATTTCAAAGATGTTATCGTTCATTACCTCATCAGTTAATTACATAATTTTGGTTCTGCTTAATTTGTAGGGAAGACGAGGATGAAGAAATATTTACGCATATACCACACGATATGTATCAAGAAATTACAATCGATTAAGTAACTATAGTGATTGTGTCAACCTATCTAACTGACTAATCTTCGGGCTCATATCTAGCTGCTGCTATGTCATTTCTGGTATGACTAGGATTTCGTAGAACACTTGGAACTGGGAGGAACATATAAGGCGGAAGAAAAAATAAACCGTTCTTTAGTCCATAAATTATATGACAAATGACGACATTGGGTCAGTTAAATTATATAGAAACCTGAAAACTGGTAAGAAGTTCCTTTTTGTAAAAGAGGAAAACGGTGATTATATTACAGCCGAATTGAATTAAAGTGAAAAAGTTATATCCGCTAGTAATCGGACTTCAAAATACGGCGTTCAAAATATGCTATATGATTATGACATGGAAACAGACCATAATACAGGTCTTACATATAATAGTTCTAACGGATTTACGAAGATACAAAAGCGAGATGACAATTTAGACGATCAAACTCAAATTCTAGATGGGTGAGCCTCAATGTTGCTGTTTATGTAAATGGCTTCTGTTTGTTAGCATATACTTTACGAATTCTGGTCCTACATGACCAGTGTCCCATTTACCTCCCTTCGGCCCAGGTGTTTGCTGAGTTTCATTAAACTAGTGACAGGAGACATATGGTCCCATTTTTGTTGCTCCTGAATATTCTACTATTATTTTAGTGGTTTCCCTCAACTGATATACTACTGATGGTACTATCACCACCTGGGCAGTTAGACTCAAGAAAACATCACGCATAGATAGGAAGCTTGAAAATATGCACGTTCTTGCCAGCACCATCCCACTCGCTACTGTTCCTCTCAGAATCAATGCTATGCTAGGCCAACCTGTTTTTCGGTTTCAGGCTTCCCAGTTAGTATTTAGTTAGTCACTGAGTTGAGTGAACTTATTATTTGAATAGGTAACAACTTCTAACCTTCGCCTCTATCAGATACGCTAGTCTACTCCAAAAGAAACGCAGTTAGGGACTTAACATGCCTCTCGCTCTTTTTATGTAGCTCTTATCCTTTGAGGCTGCACAACTGCTGTTGCAACTGTAGAGCCAAATTTAGACCAGGAATCTTATTTTTCTATGGGATTAGCTATCACGTTACCCCATTCGGTCCATGATCCATCATAATTCTTGACATCTGGATAACCTAGCAGATATTTCAGAACAAACCATGTATGCGATGACCTTTCGCCTATTCTGCAATATGCAATTACTTCTTTGTCAGAAGTTATACCCTTTGACTCATAAAGCTTCTTTAGATCATCTGCTGATTTAAACGTGCCATCATTGTCATTGACAGCCTGACTCCAAGGTATACCAATTAAGATAAGTCTCGTGACATAACCTTAGTAAGATAATTCCTCATATCCAGATTGAAGCGTCTGGTTCTAAAGTAATTTCCTAGCCTTGTCCTGAATTCCGTAAATGACTTGTAATATGTTAGTACCAATAG
>JAICVW010000216.1 GCA_025935105.1 Nitrososphaeraceae archaeon | reverse complement strand
TTTCTGTAGCCTAACCATAATTACTATTCAATTCTTGTTTAACCCAGACATGGCCTTTAGTTGTTCTATGCCAGTCAACCTCTTTAGGGTTATCCAAAACTATTCCACAATCACACACAGCTTCTGAGATCATCTGACCCTGATTGGACAGATGAGAGTAATGTCGCGAATTAGGAGCCCAGAAGGAAGAAAAATTTGGGACCCAAAATGAAATTGAATCTAAACAACTTATTTAGTCAGCTGGTTGTGGCTTTTTTTTTGATTTCTGAATACTTGCTAGAATTGCCAAGCTTGCTCATGAAAACTGTCCTCACTATCTTTACTGCTATTGCCGTCATAATGATTGTGGTTACTTATCCATTGTTTCAAAGTATATTCCCAGTCATATTTGAGGTCTTTCATTTGTAGAAATTATCGTGGCATGTACTTGACCACTGCGTCTGCTTTCTGTATAGTATGTCCTATGATACCTCTGCTAATAATATCTGAAGTTGTTTCTTTCGAACATTGTACTTGTGGGCTATCCAACTGGTCCTTTTGCCGAGGTTGTGTAGCTTTTTAATCTCTTCAAATTCCGAATCACTCAATTCTTTCATTATCTCTAACGTTAAACCACACTGAAAACTTATACATGTTTAGTTTAACGAGAATAAGTCTAATACAATTAAGTTTGGTAGCTCTAAGCCCTAGTAAGAAACAGGAGTGGTAGATCATTAATAGGATGAAATGACATAATTTAGCGATCATAAAGTTTTGTATAGATACGGTAAGTAAGGAATTATGTTCTGAGTTATTTTACATCATTTTACTCTGTAAGACTATTCACTTCTGTCTTTTTTAGGTACATTATTGTACTATTTTGGAATTTGTGTGGTAAAAAATAGAAATGATTGACTATCATGATTGGTTGGATTTTTGATGCATTCCATTAGAAAATAAAATGATATTTTGGATATAGTGTTCGAACGGCAGTGTTGTAAGATTAGAGGATAACAAATGGAGGCATTCAGTTTACATTGCATCAGATAATAAGTCTGACCTAAATTCAATTATCGATAGGAATAACAACAACAACAAAGCATTTGCTTATCTAATCAAAGAAGATTTTGAATTCACATCTAAATATGAAAGGATTACGGATAGTACAAAAAGTGAAGTTCTAAGAGTAAGACTAATTGATACTATGAATGCATCAAGTTTAGCAAGGAAAATTGAAAAGCTAAATAAGAATAATAAGTTTGGAAATATTAGGCTTTACAATGTGGATTTACCGCCTGCACAATCTTATTTTTATGAACATGATATCTTTCCACTTGCCTTTTGCCATGTAGATTATTATTGCCCATGGTGATGATGGTGATAATTATTATACCAATAATTCTCAGCTAAGATGGAGTATCAATGATAGTGTTTGGTCTACTGATTACAAAGTACCACCATTTAAGAGTATTCATCTGAAAATAAATCCAAAAAAGGAAGAAGGAAAAATACCAAAATACACAGATAAGATAATTCAATATTGATCACTACTACTACTACAATATTATCAAACTCTGAGACTATTGAAATACAGACTGAATCAGAAGTTGATATAATTAACAATCTTATTAAAGAGATAGCAAATATTGACCCAGATTTCATATTTACAGACAATGGAGATTCATTTGATTTTCCTTACCTGATTCACAGAGCTGAAGAAAATGGTATTTTAAAAGACGTAATTTTAGGGAGAGAATCATCAGTATCATTAAAGGAACCTAAAAAGAAAGGTACATCTTATTTTTCATATGGCAGAATATACTTTAAACCAACTGCTGTAAAGTTACTTGGAAGGATACATATTGATATTAATAATTCATTTATTTGGAATGACTCTGGATTACAAGGACTATGTGAAATAGCTAGGCTATGCAGGATGCCATTACAGATAGCAGCCAGAGCATCAATAGGAAAATGTTTGAGTAGCATGCAGTGTTATTATGCTACACAGAAAGAAATTCTGATACCCTGGAAACCTACGATGGCTGAACATTTCAAAACATATGAAGAACTACTTATAGCAGATAGAGGAGGATCTATTTTTGAACCTGAAATAGGGATACATGAGAATGTTGTTGAATTTGACTTTGCATCTCTATATCCAAATATTATGCTAAAAAAGAATTTGTCTGCAGAAACAATAAAGTGTAGTTGTTGTCTCAACTCCAAATTAAGAATACCTGAATTAGACTATAATGTATGCGAAAAGAAAATTGGAATAGTGATAACATCTTTAAAGATTGTATTAGATAAACGTGCTAGATATAAAGAATTAAAAAATAATAGTATTACCTCTAATCCCAAACTCACAGCTGTTTACAATGCTCGGCAAAACTCCCTAAAATGGATATTAGTGACTTAATTTGGATATCTTGGATTTAATAATGCAAAGTTTGGTAGGATTGATGTTCATATTGCAGTATGTGCATTTGATAGACAGGTTCTCTTGCAAACAGCAAAGATAGCTGAGAAACATGGCTTTAGAGTACTACATGATATTGTGGATTCGATTTGGATCAAGAAAAGACAAAGCAAAGAATGGAATAGAACAGCAATGTCTAGATACTGGACAAAAAAGATAGAGAGAAGACAGATTAGATATTTTGCAAAGTTGAACCTTATCTGACATTTGAGTATGCCTCAGTTGGAAAGACCGGATACAGATATACAAAATAAGATAGAAGAACTAAAAGAAATAAACCAATCAAAGAAACGTTGACTAGCTAAAAGATGATGCTATTTCAGTTATCAGATCAACTTGTAGCATTATCTACAAGATTGCAGGAAATTGAAAGAAGACTACAATTAATTTGATGTTGTGTCAAAGATTTATTACCTAACAAGCAAAGTTTATTCTAATCATATGTCTTTAGACAAAAACGTGAATTTAATAGGTTTAATAGGGCATATAATAACGCAATGTAGCAACATTTGGTACGGAAAAATATGTAGCATAATAACTATATCGAGAGATGGCTTTAAACTACTTAGACACCGAGCCAATTAAAAAAGTCATGAGTACCGTTCAACAAATAAATGTAGAGGTAGGATCATAAGATTCTTTTGATATCATGTACTAGTCATACTAATCTAGTAATTCGTACTCGATAGAGGTTTTAATCACTAACTTTTTCTCCTTTGGCCTCACCCAATATTTTTGTCAACTTTTCTTGGAATTCTTGGTTGGCAGAGGTTTTTTGTACCATGGCTTGCCATTGTTTTCCCATACTCTCCATGAATGCATCAGCAAGCTTGTCCATTGTGGGGCCATATGCAGTCTCTATTCGATTCTTTATCTTTTCGACCATTAACTCTGATTGTGCAGAAAAGAACGCTTTATACCAAAGGGGGATCAACATCTGTGCTGGATTCATCGGTTCTCCTCCGCCTCCCATCCTACTGTGTCTGTGCGAATATCCATGCATGGGTTCACATCCTGGACATGATGCTGCTCCTGGATGACATGAACATCCACAGGATTCTTCGCTCGGTCCACAGCCATGCCTACTACACTCATTTTCCATTTACCTTATTCACCGCAGCAAATAATGATGTGGAGATAATTAAGTATAGTAGTCCTGCCGTACTAACTCAGTTAGGTTTAGACTATCAAGTTATCGAGAAATTACTACTGAGTTTATAAGTTCAATTTTAATATCTTTGCAGCAATATATAATATAATAAATCGAAATTTTAAGCCGTGTTCCAGAGGATACCATGATGTTTAATAGCCCTTATGGCCAAAAATGATAAAGCTAGAATTTTCATCGTCTCTACCGCACGTCACAACAAATGCCAGATCTTAGCTGAACAAACAGCTAAACCTCATGTCCGCATATTCATACAATTTAACCCCTATTTTTAGCTTTTTGCCACTAATCAGTTGTACTCTGTTGTAGTTACTGCCTGCATACTGATAACTTGTTTGACGCATTTCTCTACACTCTGGACTGTTTCGTTTTTATTTAGTAGTCCTCTTATGTGCTTGATCATTCTCACATCTCTAGACTCCAATTCCTTCCAGATTACTTCACCAACCGGTATTGCTATTTCTTCACTAAATCCTTTATCTGCGAACAATCTAACAGCAATTTCTATAAATTCCCTCATAATTGTAGCCCTTTACATGAAGAGTCAGAAACCTAGATCTCATTGGTTTGGCTAATTTTTCCAACGAATTTGATGTAGCGATTACTTTTGTGTCTGGCAGCATAAAGTCCCATTTTATTTTTGCAGTCTGATACATTACGCGTCCGGATTCAAGAAAGTTATACAAACATGCTTGATCCCTCTTAGAGAGTTATCAATTTCGTCTAGACAAATTACTTTCACATTTTGATGCATCTCTAGAAATTCAATAAACCCTCTACCAGATAATGTTGAAGCATCAAGATAGTACCATCCTTTCAGTCGATCGCATGCTTCGGTCATGAACAAAGATTTAGCAGATCCTGCTGGTCCTAACATTAGTGTCTTTGTTGCTTCATCAGATTGTACTGCTCATTCGAGTATATCTTTTACGTCATCCCTAGAAATTATACTCTTCCATGCATCACGTACGTTAGGCTTGACGTACTTTAGTACTGATTCTAATATTCTAGTCATTTTTCTACAATTCCCCCTTTTTGGCTTTATTGTTTATCTTCCTTGCAGTTGCAAACACGGAGGGTTGTTTTTGGAAACAATTTTCCGAAGATATGTGCTCCCTTGGGACAAAAATACCAATTATGTGGGAGGCACCCAGGTTTGTTTCAAACCAGTCTTTTACATTTTCATTTTTATATATTTGAGTCATATGCTTAGTATAGAAGAAGAATGTCTTATGCTCAGTAGATGCAGATCAGCAGCATTCTCGTTGCACTTTAGTTGCATTTTGTAACTATTCATAATCCAACCTTGTCTAGTCTGGTGGCTGACTAACATTCCATTAGTATACTTACTTATAGGACTACTATCGTGTCTAAGGGCGAGAGTTAGTGACTTTTTTGTTGGACCAGTTATATTATTGACATGACTGATGAGCATTCATTAGTTTTGCAAAACGCTTTCATTAACTTGCTGACATAAACCCTGTCATGAACGGTTTTGTCGTTGTCATGACTGTTGCATAAGTTCGCCATTTAGCATTCTATCCATAGAGAGAATCGTCAGCCCAAACAATACAATATGGGTATTGTGTTGGCCCATCCCCTAGGGCACAGGAACCAGTTAATCTCTTCTCCCTCTTTTTTCAATAGGTTTTTTCGTCATAGCACTTTTGACAGATCTGAATGTAAACATATATCGTTAGCCATATTCTCTCGAGAAGGCAAAATAAAAATAAAAAAGAAAGAGAAAAGTGAAAATAAAAATAGGTTTGTAAGAAAGTCTATTTTATCTATCTATCTACCTATCTATCCATCTGTCTACCTGTCTCTCCATTTATCCACCCGTCTATCCAGCACCATAGGTCAAAGAATCCGAGGACCTTTAAACCCATGTCCTTGTAATGAATCCAATACCGCATCTCATCCTGAATGTTACATTGCACCTACTGTCCCAGCATCTCACTTCGCATCAAACCATACCTCCCCTTCTATCTCAATCTGATGCATCTTCTCGTTTGCC
>JAICVW010000211.1 GCA_025935105.1 Nitrososphaeraceae archaeon | reverse complement strand
ATTTCAATACTGATTCCATTTCCAATTTCATTAGTGGCAATTCTAGGAATCTTCCTGTTCCTCAATTCCTATCTAAGAAGAAGGATGTTTGCAAAATATGGTAGTATTCAAGGTACTGCCATGGGAGGTATGTATAGTCCGACAGCCACAGATGGTGGTTCACTCAAATATTATTGCATGAACTGTGGAGTAAAGCATAAGCAAGTTGCATGTCCTATGTGTAGTTCAATATCCGTCTATACCAAGAAACGATTATTTTTCATCAATATGTGGAAATTTTGCCAGATACTGTTGACTTGTAATTCCTGCATCTAGCAGTTCTCTTTGCAATTTTTGGATAATAGATGCATAATATTTCAGTTTTTCATGTTCTCCCCTGTTCTTTGCTATAGCGTATCCAACGCTCTCCGGTTTGCGAAAACTATCAAGAAACGATAATCTTCCCTTGTCATTTGCTTAAACGGTTTGTGTTTGGTAAATATCAAGAACCTGCAAAGTGTGATTATGGTTTCATTTCTATAGCGATCTGAAGGGTTAATCTCTGACTTTAGAGAGGATATATAATCACATATCGTTAAAGCATTCTCTTCATTTACTGGTAATATCCTGTTATGGAGAAAATTAAAGGCCTTAGAGGATGATGGATCGTCTGTAGCGTTTTCTATTTTTCTCTCCGTTGTAAGTTGCTGTGGTAGTTATACCAGAAGGTATTGTTTTAGGCCTTGCAGGTTCATATTTTTAGATAATAAGGTGCTGTATATGTGTAAGTTACTATTATATATTAACTTATGTTACGATAATCCCCTATATCTCAAAAGGGTTTTGTTGCTGTATTTATAATTTTGTCTTCACTGGGTCGGGACTGAAATGTAGCAAATATCCAAAAAATTCTGGAAAACATACTTAGACAAAGGTGACTGCTGACTAGAAGTTTTAAATATTTTGCAGTTGACGGTATATTAAGGTAGTATTTACTTTTACATTTTAGCTTTCACGATGTAATTTTTCGGATTGATATATCGGCAAGTTGGCAATAGCAGATTTAAGGGATATTATATTAATAGCCGTAGCGTTTTACCATTACTAATGATGCCCTTTGGGGTTGATGTGTTGGGAACTCTAAATGAAAAGTTAAAGCAATTAGTGAATGAAACTAAAGAAAAAGGCAATTCATTTACTGCATTGATCGAAATGTACAAAGAAAATAAAGTTAGTGAGAAGGATTTCTTTTCTAATATCTTAAGTTATGTAGCCACATCATCGGCTCTGAATTTTCTTATGGTTAGGGTAATATTAGAACTTAGATCAGCTTTGGAAAAAGGTACTACAATAAAGGATGTGACAGGTGCAACTACGTCATCTTCTAGCCTACAGCCAGGTGGCAGTTTTGGGATCGATAGCTTCATGTCCTCTGTAAATACGGCAGGTCAAGTACGACATTCTGTTTCTGTGGATCAAAGTGAAGGTGATTTGAAAATACGAGATCGTACTGCATCATCAAATCCCAAGGCCTGTAGGAATTGCGGGGTCTCACTCCCGTCAGAAGCCAAATTTTGCAGTGAGTGTGGACACAGCCAGGAAGATGCCCATTAGCGAACAATTTATATCAGTATCGATGCATGCATGCAATACCTTATTGAGTGCCAATTTCGTTGTTTACTTATCCTATGACAATCTAGAAGACTCTTTCAGGGTATAATATATCATTTTTTAAAATCGGTTGTGGATAATGTGGATGTTAACTCTAAATTAATGGTTAAAGAAATCGTTCACTACTCGTTCAGCAATCTGATTGACGATGAAGAAATTAGAGATGATTAAGATAACCCAGCATAGAAAGTACCTTTGTGATATCTCATATTGTTCTAGATTATGAGACTAATTGATAAATTGGGCGACTTTTTTTATTGCTATGCAGATTAATCGATAATTGTACTAGCGGAGAAAACCGTGTAAGGTACTAATCTTCACTTATAAGTTCATGTTCAAAAGTATGATTTCATTTCCCATGCCCCCTCTCCCTTGAACCCTTCATCCCTTAATTAGCAGTTCTGCTGTGACCAATTTAGTTAGATTGTGAATTTATGGTACTCGAAGGATTCTCCCTCTATTGAGTTAAAGAGTTCTAAATCAATACTTCATTCATTCATAGTTAAAGGATATAACGGGCTTACGATTAATCCGTATCAAGGGTGCCACCATAGATGCGGTTATTGCTATGCAACATACGAATGGTCTCCTGAGTTTTATGACAAAATTTATGCTAAGAGTAATGCGCCTGATATATTAGAAAACCAATTAAAATCTTGGAAATGTGAATATGTTAAACCAGTAATGATCTCGTCTGCTACTGACGCATATCAACCTGCAGAATTGAAATTTAATCTTACAAGAAGATGCGTGGAGACATTCCAAAAATATAAATTTCCATACTATGTCTTTACAAAATCGGTAATAATCGAACGAGATTTATGGTTACATCAAAGGTATAAGGATGATTGTTTTCTGGTCTGGTCTATAACCACATGCGATGAGCAGCTCAGACGTTTGATCGAACCTGGTACTCCGCCATCGCATTCTATCTTTCAGGTTATAAAGAAATTTGTAGATGCAGGTGTATGTTGCGGTGTAAATATTGATCCTATCCTGCCCTTGATTACAGATTCTCCCAGTCATATAGAAAGAATAATAGACCATTGTCATAATGCCGGTGTACATTTTATTTCCGGAGCAATTCTGAGATTAAGAGCAGACATCTGGGAAAGGCTTAAATCAATTATAACTTTGCTTGGCATAAATAATGGTACAGAAAAATACAAAAATGAAATTTATGAATTTAAGGAACCGTTGAGAGCTAAGGCTAATATCAATGCTAAAAGATCCTATGAAACTTGCACCCTTCAAAATTTGAAACGGCGAGCACTAGAGAAAAACATAAATTTTGATTTTCCTGACTTATTCCGACGTAGTTCTAGGCCACAAAGGAGCAATCGATCTAATAGCGCTGAAGCTCAAACCTTGTTATTAAATTACCTATAAATGGATCCAACTCTATAATTCCATATCTTGAGACCCACCAAGTAGTCTTCATGCTTACGATAACGTATATTGGATTATAATTATGCCTATTTTACCTCAATTGTCATAGCTTTGCCTATCACGATTAATCCGTTATGTTGGCCTTTCAAACAAGACCAATGAATGACAAAAATGGAATCGGATCCCATATTCTCAGCAACTGACACTGGTTGCTATGCTTTAAATTACATTTTGCCAGTTTAATCTGAATATATGCAGGCAAGGATAGGAAATAAAGCTCCCAATCTATCGATCTCTGAATGGGTTCAGGGTAGACAGACTAATATAGACAAAGAAAATGGAAATGTAGTACTCGTCGAGGTATTTCAGGTCAATTGCCCAGGGTGCTTTACACATGGTATTCCCCAAGCGATAGACATGTATAGGAAATATCGAGATTCAGATCTAAAGGTATTAGGTGTAGCTACAGCATTCGAGGATTTTGACAAAAATACCATAGAAAATCTTAGACTCTTGCTTACCACTGGTGAGTTAATTGGAGAACCTGTTAGAGTATTGGGCCAATACGGCCACATGCTGCCAGGGAACAAATTAAGTTATAAGATCCCATTTCCTGTAGGAATGGATATTCTACTAAGAATCGGTCCTGTCACACGAGAAAAGATATCGGATTTTATTGAAGCCAATATACCAGGATACAGATCTTGTTCTGAAAAGGAGAAGCAATCAGCTTATGCTCAGGTCCAACAATACCTACAACAGAAACAGTTTGCTGCAAAGACCTTTGAAACGTATGGATTACGTGGCACCCCCTCCGCTATCTTGGTAGATAAAAAGGGGATATTGCGACAAACCTTCTTTGGGTCAGATGGGTATCTCGAAAGCTCAATAACGCAGCTTTTGAGCGAATGATCAGTGCGCTATTGAGATAAAGAGCAATCCTGCAGGTTATGTAGTGCTTCGTGAATCTCATTTTAATACAAGTCGCTAAAAAGCGCTCTTCCTAACTTTGATCAATAAACATCGCCTATCGGATAGTATCTGCAGTATCTATTATTCGGTTGGTATGAATAGGCTCTTAATTCTGCTTGTTGTGGCTAAAAGGTGATCTACAACCTAGTAGTTTTATTTGGGTGTTCACAGGCCGCAATAGGTCGTAACTAACAAACAATTTATTGCCTGGAGTTACGGATACCACAATGAAGAGTATAAATTTTGTTGTAGTTGGCGATTATCAAATCGTTAATGAGCTAGGTAAGAAAGGGACTACGACCGATTTATCCATCTATGACAGAAAAACAGGTGACACTATTTACACTTGGACTGTACCTATCACTTTTCCAGACAAAATTCAATCTCTAATGCAGGCAGTTAACATTGCCGAATATGCTATTGTGAACGTCGCAAAGATAGACAAGTATCTAGGAGAGCAAATCTTGGCTCTTGATGCAATAAACGTTAGGGAAGGATTCATTATGCATTCGTACGAGGTAGATGATGTAAAACTGAAAACTCTAATAAAAAACACTTCAATTTCGGATTTTAAAGTTCTCGATAATATAGATCAGCTAAAACGACTAATGAATAACCTTGAACCAAAAAGCCAAGAAGGAGATTGCATGATTCCAATAGACCATGTTTTTAGGGTGAAGGGAGTTGGGACAGTGGTTCTGGGGGTAATAAAGCAAGGTGTAGTCAGGACATTTGATCACTTGAAAATTTTACCTAGTGGAAAAGATATTATCGTAAAATCGATTCAAATGCACGATGACCCTGTAACTGAATCCAAAAGTCCTGCCCGGGTAGGTTTGGCTATTAAGGGATCTGATGCAGATGATATTTCTAGAGGCGACGTCCTGTGCTCTCCTGATTCAGTACATCTGCAGACTGCTACGGAAGCTATTCCTGCAGAATTCACAAAGAGTCATTATTATAAAGGAGAAATAACTGAAAGCCAGACATATATTATATCTGTGGGTATACAAACTAAGCCTGTAAAAATAAAATACCGTAACGCTAACGCGATTGTTATATCTTCAGAGAGTGAATTAGTTTTCTTTTCTGGCCAGCACTATGCTCTTTTAAAACCTGATGGTTTAGGTACAAGGATCATTGCAAAGGGAGTGATTCAATAAGGTGATCCAGTTGTGTGAGTATTGTTGCATTCTCTCATCATGAGCAATAAAGTGGATGTAGCTCAGCAGGTTAGGTTCTGATTATTGCAATTAACTTGAACCGGCAGAGGAAAATTTAGGTGTGTTAATTCTATTGGTTTATTGTGTTTAGGGTAAGGCGATAAGATGGTGAAAAAGGGTTTAGAATATTGAGACCTGAGAATATGAAATGCCACAACTTCTTTATCCCGGTGCTGTCCATTGATTCTGAGTTTTCTATTGAAGTCAGTGAAATTGTAGGATATGAGTAATTACAAACAGGCAATAGTAGTCAGAAAAGACTTGGGTATGGGAACAGGAAAGATTGCAGGACAAGTGGCTCACGCAGCTGTGCTAGCAGCTGAAAAAATCAGAAAAAACAATTATGAATGGTACACTTCATGGCTGTATGAAGATGATCCGCCACAGACTAAAATTGTATTGAAGGTTAATAGTGCTGAAGAACTGATTAAAGTGACTCGTGAAGCGCCAATGGATTGTTTGACGTTCATACAT
>JAICVW010000745.1 GCA_025935105.1 Nitrososphaeraceae archaeon | reverse complement strand
TTTAGAGAATAGCCTGGTATTTGACTTTAATCTTAGAGATGAAGATATGAAACTTTTGGACTCTTTGAATGAAAATTTCCAAACAGTATTTCTGGATTGATTAGTCGCAGGCCTTTGGCTGAAGAGTGCGGACTACAATTTTCCATTTTCTACAATGCTGTCACCTGACAGAGTCAAGGTTTTGTGTAAGGAATGTATACGCCACTTGTGGGAATAAGATTTCTTAGAATAAGATATACCACATCTTTTATGATTGCTTCTCTGGATTGTTCGATATGAATATGTTCCAATATGGTAGACCCATGGAGATCAACCTTAATGTTTTATTTCAATCATAGAAAATCTCTTTTTCAGCACCTTCAAACTTCTGCAACCTAGTATCAGGTTTAATTATCCACTTCATCCCCCTGGTTACATTTTTCTGTAGGCCCATTTGATATTTCTTCGCTGATTTAGTCATTGCCACTACTCCTCTTGGATCAGTAACCCCTCGAAAAAGTATTCTTGTACTGCCATCCTTAAAAAATTGAATATCTCCTATTGTTTGACTTGCATAAGTGCTAGTGCCGTAGTAGCTGCGTGTACCTACAGTGTAGTGTTGACCATTACCTACCCGTTTTTGATTGACTACCAGAATATCAGATATTTCGGTTAATGGTATCCTCAAGTCAAGAATCATCTTCTCCTTATCATCAAAATTTTGTAGAATTACGGACTCACTGGTGATGATTGCAATTGAATCAATATGCTTATGGAAAAAACCATGTTTGTATACCTGTTTGAATAACTCCGATAAAATCTTCGATAGTCTATTTTCTCTTTCGATGTCTAGCACTGTGATCTTAGGTGATAGAGGGACTGTTATTTCTGTTGCTGACGTGATTCGGGCTGTCTTTCCTTTTACTATCAACATCATTACTTTTTGGAGTGCTGCGATTATCTCCTATACTTTTTATTATTTTAGGAGCTATATTTTTATGCACACTTAAGCTCACTTTATGCACTATCCTATTCGCGGAATTAAGCTTTATGCATTATGAACTTAGTTTGCATCGTTAGCGTTTAATGCACTCTCAAGTCTTCCATTTTTCTTTTTGCATCTGTCCATCTGTCACTTTTGTTAGGACACGGTACAAATTACAGCGTCGTATTCAGTTATCGATATACCACATATCCAGATGTAGTATGTGGAATGCAGGCCTAGGAAGTTTCACCTGAGGAATCAAATGCTCAATTGTATTCGAGGCGTCTAATGCGCTTTGAATATAAGGATTCCAGGGTTTCTTTAATAATTCTCTTATCTTGTTCTTATCTTCGGCCGGAACATTGGATCTTCTAATAGAACTGGAAAATAGTTGGATTTGTATTTAGCATATATTTTATTTAATGAAATCTCAGCCAATTTCTTACCAAAATTCTTCCTATCCCTACTGGGAATTAAATACGCATTTGGGTTTCCTCTTTGAATGTGATCTTCGCGCCAATCCTTAACATAAGGTATGGAATTAAACAAAGGTACGCTTCTACTACCTGTTTTG
>JAICVW010000263.1 GCA_025935105.1 Nitrososphaeraceae archaeon | reverse complement strand
CACCCCACCTCCAAGTGAAGCTGGAGTTCATACCACTCCTGGTTTAGATTAACACCAATGGGCACAGGTTGTAATGTGGCAATAGGCAGCCAGTACTTCAATGTGCCTATACTAGAATAAGAACTTCAATCAATTCAGAGTCATAGATACAGTGAAAAAGGCAATGGCGAAATCCTTTCGGGGGTATAATGGAACTATGTACGAATGTACCCGTATGCATAGTGTGAGTTCAGTTTATGGTACGGCATCAAGTTAATACTACCACGAAATTGAGCACAAGCAATTGAGAGAAGATGTTCTCATTCCCCATCCTTCAGTTTTTGACAATCAATTTTGTGAATAAATTATTGTTCAGTCATCTCTCTTTGTTCGATTGATTTTATTCGAGATTTCTGACACGATTTCAACATGAGGTAGTTGATGACAATACATGTAATCCGGGCCTAGGATATGGCTGACCTACCATATTAGAGGAGAATTATGCATTAACAGATCGTTATTGTTATTCGGGGTTGCTGCTCCAGCGTTCCATCCATGACGAAAATTTGAGCTGTGACCACTCGGAATGGTTATTCCTGGATGAGCCTGTCCGTCTGAATAGCCTATACTATAACAGGAAGGGCTTCCTGTTACATCACAATGTTGTGGATCAATGGCTTCAGCACGAGGGCTAATGCTTACGCTGGCTGCTATTGCTCCTATACTTACAAATATGCTGATGCTCTTTGCCTCCGAGCTCGTCAGTGGCACTAAAGTATCATCGATACAATTTTTCCAATTTTCTGTATCATACCTCTATTATACACAAGGTCAGTAATAGGCCTTTGAAAGAATAGGTATGCATCATTAAACAGAATAACGTTACCGCACATCTTAACGTAATTCAAAGGCGGAAAATTCAACTGCACATGGATAACTCCCTGTTGTCTAGTATCCGCTGTTTCAAATCAAATCTTGACATATTAAGTTTGGAATAACAGCTCATTGAAAGAGTGAGACAATAAAGTGTAGAATAATTTGAGTTTGATAATAAAAAGAAAAGAAATGTGGGAACAGATTGTTACTTTGTCATATATGTCATGCCTGCCGTTGTAGTCTTTCCGAAGAATGACTTAACATTAGGTCTATAGATGTAGTAGATTATCAGTGCACTGATAATAATATTGAATATAGCTCCTATATGTCCAGTCACAATTGACGCAAATCCTAATGCAAGCCCGATGCAAGATAGTACTAGAGTTACAGCCCAAGCCCATCCTTTCCCTTTCAATAATCCATAAGTCATAACAAAATATGCAATACCTAGCGCTAGAAATGCGGCACCTGTTATTGTTGATAGTCCTACTAGTAACGTTTGAGTAGCACCCGATAGAAAGGGAACTACTGCTACTGCCGTAATTCCACTTGCGAAGAATGCTATCCCGCTTAATATGGTAAGTACTGCTATTAATGTAACGCCGAGAGGTCTGTGTTTTTCTATCTGTTCCATGCTAATAAATATTTAGAATCTTATTTAAAGAGTAGGAACTTTTTGCAATAATATATTGACTTTTCATATTATTTACAAATATCAGCGAATAGTGTCAATTCAAACAAATAGTTGCAGTGCAACAAAAATAGTTTATATTCAATGATGTTTTACCATTGATTTAATGATATAATGGAAAAAGAGACAAAAGCCAAAGACAGGAGGCAATATAAACATCAACCTCACGAACATCAAAGTGAAAGTATTACCCTCAGACTGGACAGCATTATTTTAAATAAGTTACAACGTGAAGCAGAGCAGAAAGATAGCAGTGTCAATGCATTAGTAAGTCACATAATAAAACGACATATAGATTGGCACTCCAACGCAGCAAAAGCTGGATTCGTTACTGTAAGGCGTGGATTGCTAATTGATCTCATAAATAGGCTTCCAGACAAAGAGATATCATCCATTGCAGAATACATAGCAAAAAGAGAGACTAAAGATTTTGTATTGCTTCTAAGGAATGAATACAATATTGAATCGGCTTTGGATGTAATTGAAACTTGGATAAAAATATCAGGCCAGCCATACAAACACGAAGTTAACTATACTCGGCATCAATATGTCATTCAGCATGATATGGGAAAGAATTGGTCTCTTTATATGGCAGAACAATATAGATTTTTGTTCGAGGAATTTGGGTTAAAAAAAGTAGAGTTTGATATAAATGATAATATGTTGGATTTCGTTGTCGATACTGAAAGATCATATATATAACATTCATCAACGTTAGAAAAATTACATTTTCTATTCGCTTCCATTATCCTGCACTTATCACAAATTAAGTCTTCCCAGTAGCTGTATTTACCATTTAACTAACTTCCTTTGCAGATAATTATATTGCACTTGACAACGATGAGCTCATCTGGAAAGTAATTTGATACATACTTACCAGTTTACCTATAGCTTATCATATTATTTACAAGGTCAGTAATAAGCCTTTGAACGAATAGGTGCGCATCATTATACAGAATAACGTTACCGTACATAGTAATCTAACGCGATTCAACAAATAGAGTAGGATATACCTATCCATTATGTGTGGGCCATAGGACATTGTGGGACAAAACCAGATATACAAAATGCTCTTTCAAAACAGAAAGAGGATGGAAGAATTATTATTCGCGCATATATGTACGCTATGTACGTTATAATATCGTAACAACAGCTGTCTATCTGTTATCGCTGCTTGGGAAATACATGCACGGTCAAAGTTCATAAAAGTTCAATCTCGTTGTCGCCAAACCGACCAACAACTACACCACCACCAACAACCCACCACCAACAACTTGTCCTACAAATCAATCATGACCATCAAACCCACCAACAGACTCACAATGTTCGTCAGGTGACACAATCGATAATGGCGATTGTGTACCAAAATCGTCAACATGTCCTGATGACGGCGCCAAGACTTCCGGCTGTACTAATGTGTTATGCGACTCTGATGATAGCGAATCCGATAACGAAGGCGCTGCTTGTGGATGTCCAAGTGGGTATTTATTGACTGGCAGTGGGGCCGGACAGAGTTGTACTTCTTCAAGTGGCGCGAAATTAAACAATCATTAGCGCCAACCCATTTCATTTCCATTTTGTCATAGGATGAATTTGATAATAATAGTAAATAGTGATCAAGGATGGAATCAATAAGTTCGCCAAAATGTGGTGTGCGTAATTCCCATATTTCTAATAATGTAACCAAAGGAATTCAAGATGAAGAAACATTTCATGAACATGATTTTATTCCACTATCTATCAAGGGGCTGAGTAGTAGTCCAGTAATTAAATGTATTACTTGTAGTAGGTGTTACTTTGAGCTTTATGGTAAGTCATTAAGAAATAAAGGGCCTAGGACTCGATTTCAATAATATCCCAAGCGTAATATCAAGAGATTCTACTCAATTGTAATGATATGATGTTGACAAGAAGATAGGAGTTAAGAGTCATACGTTATGCATATCTCACCAAAGCAGGCAAACTGAGATAAAATGTGGCTCCTATATTATCAGAATTATTTTCAGCCCATATCTTCCCTCCATGGGCTTCTGCAATGCTTTTACAGATAAACAGACCCAATCCCACACCTCGATCAGATTTCGTAGTAAATTTTGTAAATAGCTTTGGCAATATTTCAGCATCTATTCCTTGACCAGTATCTTTAACAGATATAATAGCTTGGTTATCCTTTCCTTCTAACTTTATCAGTATGGTTCCCTTTTTGGTAAATTTGATGCTGTTGCATGCAATTTCAGATAGGATCCTCATTGAGCATAGGGGAAAATAGGTTTAATCTAATCTTTACTGTAATGCATCAATACAAATATACAGTTAGGCATGAGAAATATTGAATAATATATGGATTCATTTTTGATTTCTGCTGTTGTAATACCACTAGTATCTTCCGCTATGGTACTTGGTGGTCTTCTTAGCATATCATTCCTGCAGTTACCGACAATAAGAAAAAATATGCGCAGAGAAGCTGAAGAACAATTATACTCAAGAATAATGGAGGCTAGGATTAGACTTGGGAATACTGAAACATTTACAAAAATGGCAAAAGAAAGCCCAATCTTTGCGGAACGGTTTGCACTAGTTGATACTCCTCAAGAGTATTATATTATAATGTCGTTCATAGATTTAATTGAGTTCTTACATCGCCTAAATAAAACTGAAATGATAAATGCTGATGTTTGGTCCCGTTGGAAAGCACTTTCAACAACTATGATGACTATTCCAAAATTCAAGACGGTATGGAATAAGACAAAGGATATCCATACTGCTGAATTCAGACATTTTATTGACTCATTATAACTTTAATTTGATATTTAATTTGTTATTCTTATGTCTAACATAATGTCTTGTGACCAGCGATATCTATGACTCAAAGCACTACAACAATGTAATATATTCTAGCTTGGCAAACTAAATGAGAAAGTCGCGCCTATTCCATTATCATTATTTTTGCCCCATATTCTGCCATGGTGAGCTTCTATGATTCCTTTCGAAACATATTCTATATTAAGAATGGTTGAGAAGCGAAGAGGCCGGTAAAGGCCGCCAAAAAGAAATAAAGTGGTTAGCAATGGAGTATGTCAACCATACTTAGGCACTCTAAAAAGGGAAGAGAAAAAGAAAGCGCCACGAAATCTATCCATCGAATATGAAATAGAGTGTCCGCGCTGTCATGACATTATGATTCTACAGTCAGAATTTAGCGGGCTCGTATACTTTCGCGAAGAATGTAATTTCTCTCTTTCTTGCCTTAATTAATCTAAAGAACTGCGGTTCATCTAAATTCCGCTGCTCTCTGTTTTCTTTATCTCAATCGTCACTTTATCGCCTACTTTAATGGACAAGTCCTCATACTCTCTCATACTGATTTTGAAGGTTGGAGAATCTGTGGGACCTCCGCCGCCACCCATTGCTTTACCAATATTAGCCATCGCTTTTGGTAGGTTCTTCATCAAATCTTCAGGCGATGTAAAGGCCATCATGTTAGCACCAAATGGATTGAATTGTGGTCCTCTGTCGCCGCCTGCTTTAAAATCATTAGGATTAGCAT
>JAICVW010000572.1 GCA_025935105.1 Nitrososphaeraceae archaeon | reverse complement strand
GATGCTTTGACAAGGTCAAGGTAAGAAATGTATATATAGATCACAGTTTAGTGCCAGTGCCATAATATCAGTACAGAGCTCTTGTCATCCTGATGCATGTACCGGAAAAAGTGTCACGAGACCTTTCACGATTAGTCCTGAGACCATGCCAATAAATGGATCCATTGTGGCCCCCGTTACAACAGCTGTAACACCTCCTACAATAGGATCGGCTTTCATTGCTTGAGGAGCATTCCCAGGAAATATTATCAAAGCTCCTAGCACAAGCAGAAATCCAGTTACTGCCTGAATTGGAATATATTTCGCTGCCTTTCCTATTAATCCCAGTAATAAAATTACTGCGGCAATTGCCATCATAATTGCAGCAGAAATAACTGGATTTGGTGCTGCGGCTGTACCTGTTATGATTGGTTCAACAGGTGCACCTCCAAAGAAGGCACTCCCAAAGCCGGATAGGCCGGCCATAATGTTTGTCGCGTCAAAGAGATTTACTCCAGATCCTGTAACTGAATGAACATGGGCTAAATCCGCATCAATTGATGGATATGCGATACTCGTTCCGGTCCTCAATGCAAGTAAGGCAAGGGCTGCTCTAACAATCAGAATTTTATCTGCGCGGCTTAATCTTCTAATCACTTTTGTGTGCTGCTTGGCACCATGCATGCTACCAAGATCATTACCTCCGCTGGGAATTTCTTCATATGTTTGATAACCCCTAAAAAAAAGTCCAAGTTTTTTCAACGGAAGAACCAACATAATCTTTTCTCTTCTCATATCCGGAAGAATCGGCTCAAATGGTCTGAATCTTCCAACTATGACACTAATAACTACACTACCTGCTAAAGCATAGATAAGCGCCGACGGATCCGACTGGGTTGCAAGATATATTATGAATGCACTTCCAGCTGAAACTATGCCTATCACCCTGTTTTCTTTGATCAAATCAATAGCAACTATGGAAAGAATTATACCTACTCCAGTTAACATTCCAAATTGTACAGCTGGACCGATGAACTTCACGATGGTACTATAAGCACCAATGCCTCCAAGTATAGCACCAATGATCCCAGCAAGCATTACTGCATAAATCATTATATGCCATTGTCGCTTTGCGATTCGCGACACAATCGTTAGACTTTCAACTTCAAAAGAAACTGGTGCCACTGACCTAAATCCTATTAGAAATACAAAACCTATGATAAATCCAATTCCAGTAGGTCTTGCAGCCCAACCTAGACTTACTCCGATTAGTCCCTCACCTATAACATCGGCAAGTGTAGATAGGGCTGCTACAATGTCATTTGGGCTTGGAATAAACAGCATTTAATAGATCTACTTATGAGAAATACGGATGAATATTTAACACTATAAAGAGTTTATATGGGAATACATTAATATCTATGAGATTTTACTGCCAGAGTCCTTTTGTGGCCCACAGGTGTATTGCGGATTTCTCGGTTTTATCATCAACTGCAATTTTTGGCAATTTGCTGTTACCATCATCTTCGTTATGAAGAAGTAAGCCGAAGTAACCTTTTGGAATTTTTGCCTTCAATCGTTTACGCAATTTTAAGAACGTGTCTATGTCTCCGTGTATAATGAGTCTGTATTGCATGAGTAATTCCTTTAAGATCCAGTCATCACTCACATTATCTAATATGTCATCAAAATTGAGTAACGTAGACTTCATGACTGCAACAGTCTTTAGTAGCGCTTTATCTAGTAAATAAACCTCCTTTTCATACGCGATGTTTGTACTACTGCCAGGAGTCGTTCCCATGTAATGGTGTGGATCATTACCGTCAGATTTCTCCTTGGAGACCTTGACAATATGTCTTATCTCATTTCTTGTCAAAGGGTTTTTAATAATGAAATCAGCAAACTCTTCGATGACTCCTTTATCTAAAGGTAGCATTTCAAGCGCCGCACTTGGAGTTATGCGCTGGCGCATAATTTCTTCTTGAATTGTTTCAGGTAATCTAAGGAGTTGTATCCTCCTCGTCACAAACTCTTGACTTCTCCCAATTCGCTTGGCCAGCTCAGATATTCCACCCCATCCGTAACTTTCGACGTATTGGCCAAACGCCACAGCTTCTTCGATTGGGTTCATGGTCTTGTGTTGGACATTTTCTACAAGGGCCACTTCGTATGCTTCCCTTTCTGTTAGATCTATTACATGAGAGCTAATCTTTCTCAGCTTTAGTAGCTTAATTGCGGCGAGTCTACGGTTGCCTGCGACTACTTCATACTCACGCTGCAATGGCCTGACGACTATGGGCTGCAATAAGCCATGTTCCCTAATAGACGAAGCCAGATCCTGAATACCATCCAAGTTCATGCGAAATTGATGTATTGGATGACGAATTTTTGCGGTGTTGATTTCTTGTAGAATACCCGGATAGCTCATGTAGTCGTTCTATCTTGATTGGGTATATATGAGGTTTTTGTATAAGAATTAGAAATATTTAGAATGAAGACCAGAGATATATATGATTTATCATAGAACTTATCAATCCTAGCTCAAATACTACATATATTATTTAGTCCGTAGATTTAGTCATCTATATGGATGCGGAGAGGCATAACCTAAATCTGAGCTACAAACTAGGGTATATACCAATTAAGATAAGTCTCGTGACATAACCTTAGTAAGATAATTCCTCATATCCAGATTGAAGCGTCTGGTTCTAAAGTAATTTCCTAGCCTTGTCCTGAATTCCGTAAATGACTTGTAATATGTTAGTACCAATAG
>JAICVW010000599.1 GCA_025935105.1 Nitrososphaeraceae archaeon | reverse complement strand
CTATAATGTCTTTCAGACAGACAAGCAAATTCGACTCTTAGCTGAGGATATACAAGAAATCAGGAATATTATTATCTCTGGCTCTAAAAAATTTGATGGTAGTATAAAGGGCGGGTTATCCAAAATCACCATTACCCTGCCTCCAGTGATACAAGCAATAAGTATTATAGCTTTATATCCTCAATATCAGACATAATTTACAATAGCCGTATAAAAGTCCATGATGCATTCTTTACTCCAAGGGAGATTGTACTTGTACTAGATGATAGTGATGCCCTACGAGCATACGAACTCTTAAGACCTACGATTTGATTGGCAGTAAGGCTGAATAGTAAAGTACTTGAATACGATATTTCAAGGGTAGATTCATTACCTAGGTGTTAATAGTTCTATAATGTGTTAAAACATGGAAATTTGGCAAACTTAATATCAAAAAATCTAGCTGAATAGCATTCTGAAAAAATATTGTTGTTGGTCTATTCTACTACTATCTTTTTGCTCTCTCCATCTGGCCTAGTGCGAGTTTTTTTGGGGATCTCTATTTGAAGAACACCGTTTTGCATCTTGGCTGTAACCTTTGAAGATAGTATTTCTTCCGGTATTGGGATGCTACGATAAAACGATCTATAGGAGCGTTCATTGTAAATATAATTGTGCGATTTATCCTCACCCTCATCAGTTTCTTCTGATTGTTCGGCAGATATTTCGAGCGAATCATCGGTTGCAGTCAAATGTACTTTATCTTTCTCAATCCCTGGAAGTTCCAGCCGTAGAAAATATCTATCTCCTTTGTCAACCATATCTACCAGAGGTGTTCTTGATATTGTTCCCTCTTCTTTCATTACTTCAGGTCGTATCATACTAAGCTCTCTTGGTAAGCGCCGCTCTAGGCTTGAGGACCATGGATTCATTACTCCTTCAATATCGCGTCTAAATTCATCAAAGAGACTGTTTAAGCGCATTGACCTTTGTTCTTGTTTGCCCCTCTCATCGACTCGTCTAGGTACCGTTGCTCTAACTTCATCCTTGCTTCTGCTTGGTTTAATTTTGGATTTTTTAGCTCGAGCCATCTCACTTTATCCTGTACATCAGAGGTAAAAATTTGTTACCTTCTCCACTGCCTTGTTAATATTACATGCCAATTATTATGGGAGTGTATACAGACAATTGGTACAATATTGCTTATCTAAAACAAATATAGGCAGGTAAGATTACTATCCAATGAGAATATTAATTTGTTTTCTAATGTTTGGTACTATGATGTTTTATTACTCTATCAGGGTACTCAACCACTTCCTTCAGTAGCCGTATCTAGGATAGTTTGCTAAGCAGTATTTCAGCAGTATTTCCCTCTAGTTTCCTTCTAATTTTGGCTATTGTTTCTTTTATCACATACTCGTTTTCATTTAACGATTTTGCTATTTCCTGGACTATCCTTCGACTAGATTTTGTTCCTCTAACTATTTCTTCTTTCTCGTTCTGTTTCTGCATTCTTCCCTGTTGCTCTATTATATCATATAACACCCTTCTCTCCAAGTACCCTTCAAAGGTTTCTCTTCCAAGTTGATGCAGCTGTTTGAGAGTCAACTGCCTCAATGCTTTTAGATCGCTAAGTCGAAATTCTAGACCAGAAATCTCCTTGTCTATGTCTACCAGGCTGGATTGCATATGAACAAGTGCAGGGCTTGTGTCGTTAGGTGTAGAATCAAATTGCTTATAGAACTTTCTTGATTCGTTGCATCTAGATTCTGTTATACTTTGGTTATTAATTCCAAATACGTCCTGAGACATAGATACAGTTAAACTAAACTCAGACTTTAATTTATAATATCTTCTATCAGGAGCACCTAAATCACTTTTTTCTACATATGACGAAATTAAACCACTCTCCTCCAAAGATCGCATATGACGTAGAATGGCTTGTTGTCCTATTCCTATTTGCTTGGATAGTTGGTTAAAATACATAGGCTCTTTTGATAGTATAGTTAATATTTTCCTTCTTGTGCTATTTCCGATCATATCTAAAACTGAATCAGCATCCAACATCTCTAACTATGAGTTGTTCTAATATAAAAATAACAACAATAAAGTAAAGGGAACTAATTTCTCTTCATTCTCTCGTGTTGTGCGTCTATCTGGGAGTTATTTGTTGTTGTTTTGATGACATGCTCGTCTTCTCTTAGTATGTTACTGACCATGTGTTAGTAACTCTCTAATTTAGATATTATCGCTCTTGTCCATACTATCCTAAGATGCACATCTTTCATTAATTGGATCAAAGCATTACGTACATAATTTATGATGTGCAGGTATAGCTGAAACTTGAGTTAGATTTATGATCCGGGTATATAAGTTACACCCATTAACATAAGTTCATGGACCCTCTCATCGAGTATTTGATGATGTTTAAGCCGAAGTGTCTCGTCCTATAGTAGTTTGCAATAGCTGTTTTTAGGTTTGTGAATCTGGTATAATATTTTGATAAAAATAGATCACTTTTTCCTTGTCTCCAACATTCTTCTATTGCACTTAAATTAGGTGATCCTTTTGGAAGGAACTCAATAATCATTGTATCGCTATTTCTATCCAAGTATGCTTTGACCTT
>JAICVW010000243.1 GCA_025935105.1 Nitrososphaeraceae archaeon | reverse complement strand
TGATCCAGGGTATGATGATCAATCTCTGTACGAATCAAGCCTCAAGATGGGATTCCAGCTTGTATGTCCTATACGCAGATACAAGAATACGCCAGAAGACTGTAACTGGTTGAGGGGGCGAATCGCAGTTAGGTCAGGCAATTTATTCAAAAAGAAGGATATCGGTAGAACCGTTAATTGAACACATCAAATCTATCTTTAGGATAGATCCAGTACCTACAAGAGGATTTGATAAGGTACGTGCTATCGTGTTACTGTCTGTATTACTGTACCAAATACTCGTTTACTACAATTGTAAGATGCAAAAGGATAACCCTAGAATAGCAATCAAGTATATGATAGGATGTTAACCTATTGGAGTTATGTCTATTATTAGACTAAATTATTGAGATGAATTATGACCCAGGCTCATCTAATTAGTCAATTTTTAAAATATTATTGTGTGGTATCCTATGTTGTCATTTATGCGAGCCAACCCTATGTATACTACATTAAATAGTAATACAGTAAGAGTGTATATCTAGGTCTATTGGTGGATACAAATCAAATCAAATTATCGCAGATTATTGCCTTTAGTGACGCCCTTTTTGCATTTTCCATTACCTTTATGGCATTCGCCTTGCCATATTCACCACTACCAACATTCCCTGTCAACCTAGTAGAATCAGAGCTATTAAGAAAGCTATCTCAACTGCTTATACCAAACTTGATACACTTTGTAGGAAGCTTCATGATAGTAGGCATGTATTGGGTTAATTACCATAGGATTATGAAGTACTTTACACATGCCAATCTAACTTTAGTATGGCTAAATTTGTTATTCCTGCTTTTTATCGCATTAGTTGCCTATTTTACAGCGCTTCTTACTGCTAATTCCTCTCATAAAATAATTGTAATAATCTTTGCCAGCATTATGGCCATCACCGGGCTTGTCTTATGGGTTATTTGGTGGTATGGTACTCACAATCGAAAATTAGTAGAAAAAAGTATGCATCATCATCTAGTTAGATATGTTCTTCTGAGGACAGCTGCTTCTCCGATCATATTCCTTATTTCAATTGGAATTTCGTTTATTAACGTACAAGCTGCGCAATTTTTTTGGGTTGTAATACTCCCAGTCAATATCATCATATATATGGCCCACATCCCACATGTTCACAGACCCTCGTCAATATCGTAATCTCTAATGAGACACAGCTTAAGATCTTCATATTAATTTGTATTTTGAGATAGTGTGGCTAAGATGTTCAAGCCACGTCTTTACTATATAGGTCTTCAATGTTTGGATCTAAATCAAAGCCTAGGAGATAAATAGTAATGAAAATGAAAGATAAATTGGGAAACGACCAACGCTAAAGTTTACATAATATCTACAACAAACTTGACAAAATGACCGGGTCTTCCAAAGGAGCAAATCGTTTTGGAGATTTCCTTGGCAACCTAAGAAGGGTCGAGTTTAGCAACCTTAGGCTATTCTTTGGTCTGAAGATGGGAATATTCATGATGGCATTATTGACCATAGGCTTAGTCTTCAATCACCAGCTGATTTTTGCCACCTTGGGAACGCTATTCATTGCCGGCAGCGCTATGTTAGTACTGGAGAAGCAAAGATCTCAACGGTCTAAAATTAACATCCTAATCGTTATTTCTATAATCAATGCATCGACCTTCACTATTGGCTCAGTTGTTGCCACTACCGGTTTCCTTGTGGTTCCACTTAGCGCTTTGGTTTTGTTCCTCATCTGTTATGCCGAAGTATTTCCTGACAGTATTGTCTTCATAGCTTGCCTGACTTTTTCTGTAGGTGTGGGTCAGTCAGGTGGAGACAGCATTGTTATTGGTGAACGATTTCTATTAGTCATTATTGGTGGAATATGGGGAATACTTGGCAGTATTATTATCCCTACGCCGCATTCGATTTCGAAACCAAAAGCAGAATACATTCCCGTCCAGCAGCCTCGTCCTAAAGTCACTTATAGAGAGTGGCTCAAGCCACTTTTAAGCAATCTATCCTTGAGATCTGAGTCCTTTCGATTTGCACTTACTCTTGCGGCCACGGGCGCGATTGGATTGCTTATTGCTGTAGACCTGGGGCTGCAGAAGCAGTATTGGGTTCTGATAACAATATGTATTGTATTCCTACGTGCTAACATTTCCACGATATTCAGCTTCATCTCTATGCGCATTATCGGTACAATTGCTGGAGCAGCGATTGCTTCTGTTATCACCACATATGTCAACATTCCAGGTCTACTATTATCTTTCGTGTTTCCCTTTGCTACGATGCATTTAGCAGCAAGTAAAGTTAACTACATCTTGGCAACGTTCTTGCTAACAACATTCATGTTAGTTTTACTGAATGTTCTCAGCCCAGGACAGACGTTACTCCCTCAAACACGTATACTGGATACTGTAATAGGTGCAGCACTTGCCTTGGCCGGATTATTTGTTCTTTGGAGCGTCTCACATTGGAAGACCTAGAACTAAAATATAGGTATAAACAGTAACTGATTAATGTTGGGCCTGCACTCTCGTATTCTTTATTAGGATAGAATGCTAGATCTACCTTTTTCGTTGCAAGTGATAACTAGGAATTGGCTAGTTAGTTTGAGTAGTGACGATATAGTTAGTTAGTCGATCCCTTGGCTAGCAGCCACTATTACCGGGTATATGAGTAAATAGATATATAACTCGTATAATCTATTACAGTGTAGGTGCTTCGGTTCCATAACGTAACATTACAAAAGGCCATAGTTATAGCGTTCACTATTATTAATGGCCGTGGCTTGAAGCGGAGACAAAATGACAAACCCCTACAGTATTTGTGTTTTCTGAAAGAGAAAAAATAATTATTCTGACTTGATTAGGATTTGTATTCCATCTGGATCCTTAATCAGAATTTGATTCTTGTCATTAACTTCTTCCTCTTCTCTTCTTGACTGTTTCTTTTGCTGCTTGGGAGTAATTGAATCATAAATAATTGACCTAATTGTGTCGAAATAAGATCTATTATGCGTTTTTATTGTAAAATATTCTAGTCCGGCCTCAATATCGATATGAGCATTCCCGTTCAAACTATTCCAAGTATTTAACGCAATGTGATGATGGTATCCTCCTGCAGAAAGAAAGGCAGCACCCATCGAACTCCAGTCAACGGTTATATCAAGTCCTAGTTTTTCATGATAAAACTTAATTGATCTTTCAAGGTTTGTGACTCTGAGATGAATATGTCCTATTCTTGCACCCTTAGGAAATGGCTTTGCACTCTCTCTTTGTTCTTCTTGGTTAAGTTCCTCTAATACGAGAGCATCCAAATCCAACGGCAACGTATCCATCATAATATGGCCTTGAGAATCTCGCGGCCACTCTTTATTAGGTCTGTCGCGATAGATTTCGATTCCATTATTTTCAGGGTCTCTAAGATATAACGACTCGCTGATAAGATGATCAGCAAATCCATCATATTCTACACCTATCTCTCTAAGTGCCAAATAGGTGGAAGCAAGACTCTTTCTATCTGGGACAAGTATTGCAAAATGAAATAGTCCTGCTGAATGTCGTGGTGCATATCTCGCATCTGGATCCTGATGCAGTATTACAAGTGGTTGCATTGTATCGGTATAATCAGTTCCTTGTCTAAAACCAAGTTCAAATAGTATGTTGCCATTTTCGTTTTGATACTTTTTACTTATCTGTAAGCCAAGTCTTTCATAAAATGCTGCCACCTTCACAATATTCTTTACTCTTAACACAGGAGACCCCATCAGAATATTGTCTGGTATCTTATACGTAGCCAATTTGAAACACTGAAAAGTATGAACTAATCACTATAGCATACAGATAGAGTGATACTTATACGCTTCTAAGTGCTAATTCTGTTCTCATTAACATACTTATCATTTTTATCAATTAATTTACATATATTTATGGATAGATATTGTTGGTATTGTTATCGGTAAGATGTGCAGATGAAGTTACTTCATGTAGTTGTGGTTGCTTCTTGCTGCCTATAATAATATCAAATACCGAAATGCACTCTACCAAAGTAAGATAGTCTGCTATCATTCTTCTATGACAACTCCATGGTACTGCTTCTGCACACATAATAGGTATATTGCTATAATTTGTCAAAACTGGAAGTATCTCATAGATACCTTATCTGAATGATGTAGTGGTGGCCACGTAATGTTTCATAGAACAAGATTAAGACTGATGTCACATTTCAAACTTCTAAAAAGGGGATATATAATATTGGGTCTCCAATCTAAACCCAGTTGAGACAAGGGTAAATAGAAATCTGAAGAAGATGTATGTGCAAACCTAGAGGAGAATCTGGCATATGCGGTAAGAATTCATCTAAGGCGTATAGGTAGTTGGCCTAAATTATGATACTTGACTTATATATCATTTGTGAGCCTTCTCATTGTAGTTGTCTACTAATATTGGCCTAATACTGTTGATATTCGCAGTTGTTATTATCACTAGCATAATTATAAGGCTCAGGAAGGCCATCAAAGGAACAAAAGTAAATCCAAAAAGGACAATTGTCTTTTTAGCCTATTTAATAGCTATTTCACTCTTTTTAGTGTACAATTCTTTCTTGATTGATAATGTGCCGGGCAAATATGTTATTCCTGATTTAGTTATTGTTATGGCTGCAGCATATTGCTCATATATATATTCTAGAAGAACTCTTTCTTTTTGGAAATTACCTGATAGCAATAATCCCAGCTTTGACCTCTATGTAAAAGGTGGATTATCAATATATTATTTATATATGGCTGCATTAATTATAAGAGTTTCAATTAGTTTTCTCTTTATAGGCTCCCAGAAATTTTATTTTACTAATCAACAACTAATATTGGGTGGTAATACAACTACGACTGCTATTGCACCCCTTTTTCATACTGGTCCAGCAACGACAATATTGGCTTTTGCAATTACAGACATACTTCTTCTTTTGGGTGTCGGTTTGATTATTGGAAGAAGCACAATGATTCTGAAATATTTTCAACACATTAAAAGAAGGACACAGTAAGTTGACAAACCCATATCCTCGATTTAGCAATTGATCAAAAAAATAATGTATACAATCATAGAGGATAACATCACCAGTATTAACTTTTATGTTCTTACAAATAAATATGAAAGAAATATTGAATCCCTTATGCATGTAAACCATAACTTTACTGACTAACATAATTACGTATTGAACTCATCTGGAAAGTAATTTGACATACTACTTGAGACTTTCTCACCAGTTTACCTATAGCTTTGATTGTGTTTTATTACGATAGTGAGGTTCG
>JAICVW010000607.1 GCA_025935105.1 Nitrososphaeraceae archaeon | reverse complement strand
TATCCTATTCTATTCTATCCTATTCTCTTCATTTTTGATCCACATTTAGGACATGCTGTTTGTCTATGTTGTTTTCCACAACTCATGCAGTAGTATTTCAATGAACTACCATTGGTTGGTGTCGGACTAAACATCCCGTCTATGGCACCAACATTGCCTATCCTTGAGATCATTCTTCTTCTTAGATAGTAGTTAAGTAGCAAGAAAGTTCCTATAATGGTAACTAATGATATTGGAAATGGTATTAGCATCGAGATAGTGATGCTTATGGCAATTGAAATTCCAATCCAAAGTAGTTGATTCATAAGAAATTGCTTATTAGTTGAACTCAATCTTATTTTTCACTTCCTACCTATTATTTGACTACAGAATATTAAGAACTTGATTAACCTTGTGAGTTAACTTAGTTACTTCGACAACACCTCCGCTTGAACATACTACAACAACGCTTTAATGTGGTAAAGATGGACTAATAAAGGAAAGAGCCACATACACTAAATTATTAACAATGAATCTAAAACATTGGTGTGAATTAGACGAACTTATCTATATTTCAGGAACAGATGAAGAATATAAGCAATATGCGGGCCTTAATTACGACGAAAAGCTAATAGAACAGCTTGCAGAACTGAAAATAAGTAACTCAAAAATCTTTATTAATTTCTTTCCTCGTCCAAGACCTCTTCTTATTGGTACAATAGAAGACATTGCATATTCTAGAACCAAGAAACTAGAACTAGAATTACATAATGAGAGAAACACAAAGATTACTTCCTCAAGGTATGTGTTCAGAGATTCTCCAGTCAATTGGAGTACTTGGCGACAATTCAATAGCCTTGAAAAAGAACATAAAAATCGAAAAGATGTATTTGATGAGTTTATTGAAAAAACCAAATACATAGCACCGATCATAGAAAACAGATTTTCTACAATAAAGCAGGTTTACAAGGAAGAAAATAAAGATAGAAAAGATGAAAAAGAAACAATAAACAATAGTATAAAATTAGACCCACTTTCTGCTTATTTGGAACATGAAAACATATCATGTAAAAAATTAGTTGAATTCATAAAATCAATAGGCCAAAAAGCAAAGAAACCATTCAAAGATGCATTAACCGATATTGGCAAGACAATTCTTGGTAAAGAACCAGAATATTATGACGATTTTTATTATTTTAGAAATAAAGTATATTCAGATATAGATAGTAATTTTTTAGCAATAGATCCACTTGGAGAAGTGAAAAATGTACTTACAAGTATGGAATTTGATTTGTCTAGGATTCATTTTGATACCGAAGATAGAAAGGACAAATATCCATCACCCATATGCTTCTTTGTAAAGATACGTGACGATATAAGAATACTCTATAAAAAAGAAAGTCCATATTTTGACCTTCAAGCCTGTTTTCATGAAACTGGACATGCTATGCATGCTAGTTCTGTAGATGCAACAAACGAATATTGGGACAAATATAGGATTCCAATGGGTATAGCAGAAATCTTTTCTACTTTCTTAGAAAGGTTGACAAAAAATACAACATACATACAGTCATTACCTCTTGCAACTAAAGATCAAAGCATAATTGATAAACTAATATCAAGAACCCGCTTTATGGAATTATTTTTTGTTACGTTTTATACAGCGAATTCATTAATGAAGTTAGAATATTGGATGGAAAACTTGTCGATAGATCAAGCTTGTAAACTTTACTCTAGGCTAATTAAAGAATATACTGGATTTGAAGTACCTGGAGAGTATTGGTTATTACACCATATTCTACCTCAATCAATAATGTACGTACCAAGTTATCTGCTTGCAGCAGTAAGAGCGACTGAACTAGATAACTATATGAAAAACAGATTTGGAGAGGAATGGTGGAGAGAAAAAGAAGCAGGAAAAGATCTTAGAGAAATAATGAAACCGGGAGCAAAAATAGACTTATCCATATTTTCAAATCTAGATAGCAATATCTTTTTACGAGAAATAACACAATGACATAAATATATTGAGCAGTGAATTCGAAACTTGCGCCTAGCATCTTATGCTGCATACAGTCATGAAAGCAATAGCCATATAACCATACCAAGATGCTTACTGCGTAAAATGTTTTGGAAACCTTAGATGGTATTGAAAAATACGATTTATGGTATAAAACATGTTTGATGGATGTAATGAGGAAATAAAACACATCTAGGTGAAGGTAGTGAAGGCTGTGAAGGCATTACCAAGTATTAAGGGGTTAGACCAGACATGGACCTCTCTTTGGAACTAATAATCGTTCGATTCGTGCCCAGTCAAAAGAAGTTTTTGCGATTTTTGATGCCTACAAACTAAGTGATATCTTCCATAGTCTTCACTGCTTTCACTGCCTTCACCGACATCTGTCGTAAGGAACCGCTATTTTCTCCGATACCGACTTTCATCCTATGTAACTAGGCGTCATCTCTGAACCAAAGACGTATAACAAACCATCACGAGATGCCATAAATAACATATTGTTTGCGATGGCAGGAGAAGAGTCTA
>JAICVW010000612.1 GCA_025935105.1 Nitrososphaeraceae archaeon | reverse complement strand
GATAAATGTGTGTAGCATCATGCCTGTTCCTGCAGAAAGATTATTGGTACTTCAGTACTGCAGGGAAAAACTTAACAAAAATGGTCATCTCTTATGGTATACTCAACATAGGGATAATGACTATGTAAAGAGATGTGTGTCTGCAGACTCCTCTAGCTGCGGTACAACTCGGCTCAGAATCAGAGTACCTTGAATGTTTTTTTCCACAGATCCGTCGTATTTGGATTCGATTTTAGATAAGAAATTATTTGCTTTGGACCCAACTCTTTCTAAGAAGTATCCTATTCCTTCTGACCTGTCTTCATCTTCCAATCTGTTACTAACGTAATAATCAAGTAGGGAGTCAGTTACTGTAGAAAATTTTTGTGTGGTACGAAGTGGAGGTATTCTTCCCCAGTGTCAGGGTCGGCCAGCGGAATGCCCTGATGTCTCCAGTCCTTTGTTCCCATTGATAACGATAGAGCGCTTATCAGCGAAAGTTTACTGGATCTCAAAAAAAAGGTGAGCTATCGGTTAGAGAAATGAAGAAAATATCACAAGGCTGGTTTAGACTGCTGGTTTAGACTTTAAAGATATAACCGGTTTGCAGATCATTCTGACTCGGGCTGTGAAAGAACCACGTGCAATAATATATCGATGACCAAATAGGTAACGATTTGTGCCAGCCTATTTAAAAAAATATACAAATCATTTGCATAGGCAAGTACGTGACTAATATTCAACTGAAACGAAACCTGAATGACTTCCAGCATCTATCTACATTTCGTTATACAAGGCAGAGTCATGTCAACAATTTCAAATTATCACCTTTTTCTTAAGCCTCCGCTAACAGCATAAAGATTCTAACATCACTCCTTTATACTCTCTAGTACCTGAGCTCTCCATCAATGATTTGTGCAAATGAAGTAAATTCGTGAGGGTTAGGTTCAGTAGTGTTCAGAATATCATAAACCTCCAGCCCAAGCATCGTAAGATAATCACTTATAAGCCTGCGATGGCAACGCCACGGCAAAGATTCAGCACACATGATGGCTATAGTATTATGCTTTGCAGCTGAAAATATCTCATCAATGCCTTCTTTAAATGATTTAGTTTTCATGTAATCAGCATATGCTTGGAAGCTTTTGTTGTGCCAACTACTATCGCTATTGTGAACCAGATGAGTTGTCTCTCGTCTTCCACCTAGTTTTTCGATGTGCACATACTCAATGTTTTCATTTGTAAGTAACTTTATCATATTTGCTTTGTTGAAATAAGGATATCTTCTTGATCCAGGAAAACGGCGTACATCTACAACCATTGTTATATGGTTTTTAAGGAGAATGGAAACAAAGTCATTCCATGAACGATTTGAATGACCTACTGTAAAAATCTGGTTCATTCTGTCCTATTATTAATTCTTGAACCTGTTTATACGCTGGTAAACCGTCTATATTGGAGATTCGCATGGTAACTTATTAGTCCAGTTAGCGAGATTTCTAGATGTAACAAAACACTAGAGGACTACTAACACAAACGGGCAGAACAACTGTATAATATGATATAATGAAAATCCCTAACTCTAAAAAATATATATTTTATTTTATATTATATATGGTGGCCATGAACTAATTTAATTGATGAGTCTGATCTGGTTCTACTCTACTCTATGCTCTTCACAACTAAGGATATGTGTTTCTACATTGGTCTTCAGAACTAGCTCGTTATCATCGTATTCCGAGGGCATCTCTCAAATCTATTTCATGATCCTGTTCCTGTACGATAATATCCCTTAATGCTTCAGATAGTGCAAATTCGCCAGAGCGTTCTGCTTGACGGATTCTTTCTCTGTAGCTCTTTATCGTTTCTTGTTCTTGCTTCAAGTCAATTTCAAGCATCTTCTTTGAATCCTGGGAATATTCGGCGTCTTTAACTTCCACAGTCGGGTCCCCGCCCAGATAGTCGATCTGTCTGGCCACCTCCAAAGCATGTGCCAGCTCCTCAGAAGCATGGACTTTCAATTGTTCTGCAATGTCTCCGTACTCGGGGCCTTTCAACGTGGAACTGAATACAACATACTGGATAATCGCTTTGTACTCTCGTGCTAGATCTTCGTTCAGTCCTCTGATAATCTCTTCTTTGCTAGAAGATGACGCTCCCTCAGCGTCAGCCGCTGCTTCAGAACCTTTTGACATAGGTTTATGTCTGTGTCCGACTTCTTAAAGTTACCGAAGTAAATCAATATTTGGTTATGTTCGTGATTTAATTAGTACTACCTTGTACTATTATTGCATAAGTTGACTACTTGATGCTTGAGTAGCTATACTTATCTCAATTTTCACAACTCGTATGCGTTTGAGTTAAGAACTGTAATAATTAGAATGAAGTAAAGCTAGTCATTATTGCAATCATTTTCTTGGAAGTCACACAATACAGCCTGTGGTCATGTATCTACATAGTATCCTATAATAATCAATCTATAGTTGTAAACATGGATTATCGACCCAAGCGCAAAAAGATT
>JAICVW010000723.1 GCA_025935105.1 Nitrososphaeraceae archaeon | reverse complement strand
TGGTGGATGCTGCTGTGATGCTTTTCCACTTGCAGATAGAGCATTTGGACCAACATTACCTATTCCAAAAACGTAAGAACCTCTTGCTATATGCCCATCATCAAGAGATTGAGTTTGCCATGAGACAGTGTATATTCCATCTGTTAATTTCTTTGTATCCATAGTAGTCATTGCTTCTCCATCATGATCACCAATAATTTTAAAATCACCGTTGTTTACTGGCTCATTCTCTGAATTTAGAATCTGTATGGTCCTAACTGTAGGAGACGGTCTCTGAGAAATCAATCGTTAATTTTGAAGGAAATGCAGTTCCTTTAGGAATGACAGAATTTGGAGCTGGATTTTACTGGAAGAGAATGAGCATAAGCATAATTGACAATTAAGCCTGCCTGTGGCCCAGTAAAAACTAGTAGACTTGAAATAATGAATATTGTTGATACCAAAAGGTAATTATTTATCGAAATTTTATGTTTTGACATAGTATTCAACTTATACCTTGCATTTTTAATTTATTAGATAGTACCTCTTCTCTAGCACCCTATAGTCAGTAATAGTCACAAAAATATAGGAGTTGGAGGTCATAATGGTTCGCTAATTGATTTCTTACTTATGTTCTCCCGTTATTACGGAACAGTTGCTGGAGCTCTTGGTAGAGGACATCCAAATCCGCCTCCAACGCCGTCTCTAACCACACCTGGTCCTAAAGTGGCTTTTGTATTGTTTCCTGGAGTATCGTCACCCGCACCAGGAACACATCTATAACTTATGTGAATATGAGTGTTATTAATCTTACCAACAAGGCTGTAGGTATATGTGGTTTGAGCACTTGGGAAGAATGTAGCATCATATTCTGCTGTGTTAGTAGGACTCGGTGTGAAATCAAATGTTTTACTTGAAGGTCCAGCTGACACTATTGCTCTAACAGTCTTGTCAAGTCCTGTGACATTTACTATCTCCTTTGCAGTATCATTCAATGGACCTTTAGGATCAGGCTTCCAGGCAAAGAAATCTACTACTGTTTTATCACCCACATAGACCGGTTTGTTTAATGAGCCAACTTCTAGCAGATACTGCTTCCCTCCAATTGTAAGCAGCTGTCTCATGTGTGCTGAAGCAGTTCCTGCTGTCATGGCGAATACGAGAATACCTGCAAGAAAAGCTACGACGGGTATTAGAAAGTATTTTTTGCTTTTAGAATAACCTATATTCACAAATCTAGGTGCCGCCCCTTTATTTAAAAGCGTTGTAGAGTATTCGACGATTGCTCTAGTGCAGACTAAATATAACTCAAGATTAATTGAATCTGAGTTCCAGCCCTATCGTGTAAACATTATATAGAGAAGTACATAGATCAGAAATTAGATGTACTTTACTAGCTTGTCGTCAAGTTACACCCGTTCATTCGTAGTTTGTACCAGAAATCTTAATAAGATAACTTGAACATATTAATTAAAAATGCAGATAATCTCGTCCTCTACTCCATTAGGCTTAGTGATAGCCTTATCTTCAATATTATTCTTATTTTCTAACCCAGTCGTAATAGCTCATACCTTTTCTGAGAATGAGAATGCTTTGTTTTTGACAATGATAAACAAAATTAAGGCTGAAACTCAACTTGTAGCACGGGATGCGACAAATAATACACAACAAGCCCAGGTCCATGCTAAAGCAGCACT
>JAICVW010000269.1 GCA_025935105.1 Nitrososphaeraceae archaeon | reverse complement strand
GTACAACAACCAGCACCAACTACAAATGACATAAACCTAATGATAGTAACAACATGCACGGCCGATCAGAACAATGGAGTATTGAATGGAAATCTAGCAGCACTATGTGATGCGACAATAACTATGATGCACAACGACGGACTTGACGCACAGCTACCGCAGGTTGATTTGTATCTGAAGGCTAGGGGATTGTTACAATGACAGAGTTTTGATTAATACTAAAGAAAAATACAAACACCGAAGAATATGATGACTTTGTCCGCATGTTTGGCTCGATAATGTCAAAATATATGGTAAAAAGTTAATCTGGGATTGGAATAACTTAGTTGAAGTCTATAGGACTAAGTCGCAGGAGCCACTCCATTCCTTAAATAATTTCCATCTTAAATTCCTATGGACCCTGTATGTTGACTCTTTCTAATTTATCAAATGTTGCTCTCAAAACGTAAGAATTTTGTCTTATTCACCACCACTATTTAATAAAGACGGAGTCATAGATAATAGTGAGTGTAACTTATGTGACTAAGCTGAAGTACCAAGTCAACTATAATCTTGCCATATTCAATTATAAAACAAAGAGATATGAAAGTAAGGAAGCCAATTATTCCAGTCTTGAAGAAGCAAATACAAACCGATGGAAATGTGAAAAGTGTCAATGCATGTTTAAAGCATTTAAGAAATTAGTAGTTCATAAAATGGAATCCCATTCATACTAAAGACGGAAGAGACCGCATAATTTCATACCATTTCTTCTGTGGAGTGTAGAGAAACATCGAGTGATCTTAAAACTACTTCGCCAAGGAATTCAGCTTCTTTATGGCCTTACGTTCGTATAAACTGGATGAATGAAAAGCTCTCTGGAAGATGTCTGGTTATATAATGAATTTTGTCTAGATAATCTTTGATAGCTGCGTAGTACCGAGCTAGAAAGGCATATTCCATGTAAGGGAGTTAGAATGAATTTTAATCCTTCTAGACTTCGTTGTCGCGTATGAAAACGAGTTATATTTTTTTATTCTTAGGCACCTACTCAGAATCAAAATCAAACTCAAACACAAAACCAAACACAATTTAGATAAGAGAGCTGTTAACAACCTATGCAGGAATTATTGACGAGGTGGTGGTAGCAACTCCAAATATCCCAATATTAAACAGCACAACACTAAAACCTGACAGAGAATTATAGGTTGTGCACAGAATGTAAACTATATACTAAATAACAAGTTACGAACAATATAGAAAATGAGCGAATTTGCCTTCTTTAGATTTAGCAGTAATAAGATGCTAACAAAGGAGGAAGAGGAACATAAAGAAGAAATTGTCCAACTAACAGAGGACGTATTGCAGGCTAAAGGTATTCAATGTGATGCTAGTATATCAAAAATCCCTGAGGAAGAACTAAGGGAGATTCTCGAAAGAGTCAGAGAACTTCGCAGAAAGAAGAAAAAACAATCAAGTGTAGAAATTAAGGAAGAGGAGGCCCATCTTCACAATAGGTGATAAGATAGATGGATACCACAACACGCTGGCTTTCAATGCTTGGTGTAGGCACACTCTGCTTTGGTCTCTCCTTATTCGTATTAAGAATTCCTATACGGACTATTATTGTCTTTTTCATTATTGGTGTACCGCTTATTACTCTATGGTTATATGTTGATGCGAAATCAAAGCAACAGAAGAAGAGTACCACACAAGTATGCATATGTTCGATTTGTAAACATGAGGAAGCAAACAGTTGTTATCAGGAAAACTGTGCTTGTTGTCTTCTGACAAAAGGAAATGCTGTTATCGGACATTCTATTAATCCTTTACAGTAGTTTGCCTATGGAGATTACACCATTAGTATTGGTTGTCTATTTCAATGGTCACGCAACTAGAAGATTATAAAGTTGGAATAATAGCCCCATAGAAAGTATTGTCGCGGCGCTTGACCAATAATCAATGGCAATTCTAACGCTAATTTTGTAAAGGTGATAGTCTGGTAAGTATCCATATCTGAGATTTTGATCTGGGTTAGTTGGACTTAGTATATGTGTCTGTTCTCCAGGCTTTAGAGTGACCTGTTGAGGTTTGCATGGTGCCGTTGTAGTCTGAGGTTCACTTATGACATTTTTATTAAATGTAATGGAAAGTGGTGATGTGCACGTTCCATTAGCAAAAGTGATTGTAGCTGTAGAGTTGTTAATCACTATACCTCGCAGACCAAATGTGTTACCAACCGTTACTTTTGATGGTACAGTATGAACCTTGAGAACTTTAATACCATTTATTTGGATGGAGGTTGTCTTACCTGATGTCTTAATACTACTACTTTTCTTGACTGCAAAGACATAATCATTGACAATAGGAGAAATTATAAGCGCTAAAGTAATTGTAACTACAACAAATATTGTCAATTCTAGTTTTGGATTTATCATCAAAGCTGTTTTTCTCGAATTCTGCATTTGATACCCTATGTAATATTTTATGTTCTAATTAGACCAGTGTAATATCATAGTCCTGATGCTTATTGATACATTCTCAACCCATACTATTATAACTTATACTATCATAACTAAAAATTATATACTAGCCCAAGTGCACTATCAGCCACTTTAGGATCTCTGATTAACTGAATTTTCGGCCAAAAAGGTGACGGTAATACTATTTAAGATATGATATAACTGGTAATACTCTAACAACGAATTCAGTATCGGAAATAAATGGAATTAGGCTTATTAGGTTTGTTATTCTATCGGAACTATATCCTCTCGGCCACCAAATGTTCTATGAAATTCGATATAAATGTAATATTTGCGCTTTTGATCCTCTATAAAATTCCTATTATCAATGCTATCTTGGGTGTCACTTAGAAACGGAGATAAGTTATCTATCTGTATCTTACATGCATCCCTTACAGGTCTTGCTTCTTCATTTATCCAATTAGGATCACGCCTTGGATCTTTATGAAGTTCAAACCCACGCGCTCTACATGCACTCTTGAGAAGTTCTATATCTTCATCTTTCCAGGGGTAGTCGATTACGTAGAAATCTGACACCAAAAATGTATATCTCTTCACTTATTTATTGGCGTCGTTTCGGCCTCACTCACTGATCTGCATAGACTTTTTCTTGAAAGTATCTAAAAATCGTTCATTCGATTCAAACTGTTTTAATGCCCTTTGGTTTAATTCTTTGATCTCGTTTAATAGCTGAGACCACTTAGCCGGTGCATTTCTGTTGACACAGGTTTTTGCATGGAACTTGTTGAGTGCTTCCTTAAATTCATTAATTTTCTTTCCATCATCGAGGCCGGTGAACCAGTTAATATCTACCATTATATTCCTAAACCCTATGTGATTTAATAGGCGTCGTAGTTTATCCTCACTTGTTAAGGTCTTGATCTATGATGTCGACCCAGTGGGCTGCTGCCCTCTTCCATCTATATTTATCTAACCCATTACTTAAAAACGTAAGAATATGAAAAATTGCTCATTAATTTCCTTTACAGTATAGAAAAATGGATTGTCTGAGCCACACCTAGCCTATTAAGGTTGAGGTTAAAGGATCTATCAACAGTGTGATATATAAAATCATATGGAATCATATACTGGCAGCATCTGGCGGCTTAACTAGACAAAGTGCAGATAGACGAAGCAGGGTAGAAGAACTAGAAGAGATAAGTCAATCCCATACCTAAAAGAATGATATATCGCAATTACCAGATCAACTACTTGAGTATTCCGCTGTATTGTAATACTACCGTCCCGCCGCATTTACAGACTGGACGGCTACGTTGATAGCCTTACAATTATTGTATAATGAATCTAGCTAATTATCTAAAATCGAGAAAGTGTTTCATACTTTTATTGAACTAACTTCCTAGCATGTGTTTGATTGCTCTAGGCTGTTGTTTCTGTGTCTTACAATTGTAATAAACAATAATTTGATAGAGCAAGACTGATAGCAGGATCATCCCTGATGCTTTCAGATATCCTTTTACTGGTAATGGATCTATTTTGAAGACATCTTTGATGTGTTCTATTAATGGCTCGACGGATATACCTCTCCAAGAATGAATTGTATACCCTAATTCCGAATCATAGAAGTTTATCAACTGTAGTCTGTCACTTGATGTATGGTTGTATATTTCAGATACAGGACATACAAGTTCAAAATCCTCTTTTTATGCTCAAATCATAAAACTTATGGTCTTCATATCCCAAATCAGCTGCCATGTAACGTGTTCCATGTGGAAGTGAGGATGTTACCGCAGGATACATCTGATTATCATATATGTTAGCACGAGTAAAATCTGCAGATAACGGTAATTACTATTAATGAACCTGTACTTGAAATCAGGTGTAGTTTGTAGCCAAATATCCAACCTCTGGTATGACTAAATCCCCGCTTCGCATCAATATCTATACCTGAACGAGGTACTATTCCTTTCCGTATAGATGATTTGTGCCATACGCGTCCTTTGGCTTTTAGTAAGGTTAATGTTAAGTTATCAAATCATGACAATCTAGTAGGTTTGTTTTCTACAAAAGTGGCAAGCAATCTTGATCCTACGTAGAGCCATCGTAAATAAGGAGTATGGGAAAACATTCAGCTCAAAACGTTCGATGTTGTTGTCCATTATTGTTTCAAGTTCTCTTTCTCCCATTTTGATAGATAAGACAACTGTTGAAGAATTTTTTATGCTGATACCGCCCTGGTGCCTGGTGGAAGATGCTAGTGACATTTGTTTCAGCACATTGGAACAAATGAAAAGTTCATCTGAAGTACATGGACATGGTCAGAGCATAGTTTAGAATTATTAGTTGTCAGTACCAAGGAATTTCAAAACATTTTTTCCATCGTCTGTTAGAGTGATAATATGATGAGTACTAACTTTGGTCTCAGTAACAAACCTCCAATTATGTAACGGTGTTATCAAATTCTTGTTTAACGACATATACGCTGCTTGTTCACTGTATTCGTCTTTTGTTCTTTTC
>JAICVW010000127.1 GCA_025935105.1 Nitrososphaeraceae archaeon | reverse complement strand
CATATTTGTATAGTTAGGTATTACACATGAAACATTAGTTATCATAAGTCAAAAACAGGCGTTTGCCTGTGTGGAAATTTTACCTGGTGTTGGCCAGAGAGATTATTATGTCAGTAAGATAAATTCAATCAAACAGGACATACTAGATAATGAAAATGGTATAAAATTAGTTTATAGTAAAAAATCCGAGTTAATTAGAGGATGGGCACAATGTCTTGAGGAGCTAGGCGATGTTCAGACTGATAAGATTTGTAGTGTAATAATCGACGAACTTATTAAGATGGATTGTAAACGTGGCATAGCACATGTTTACACTGTTCTTGACTACAAGTATAAACAACATGATAAGGCTGAAGCTGGTCTTGTAGGTGCAGAAGCAAGGTGGGATAAGGAAGAACCTGTACCCGTAGACGTGCTATTAAATAATAGCAGAAGTTATGTTAACCTCCCGAACGAAGTCATATCACTAAACACAGCACCACCTGAAGATATTCAGGAAAATGAAGAATTCCTAGCCCGTCAAATCAAGGAACTGAAACGAAGACAACAAGAATACATCGACGCAATGAAGAACAGGCATATAGCTCGTCAAGGTCAGAAGGAAAGCGACATAATCAGCACACCTCAGCCATACGACATTGTTCATGGTCACTTTTACGGTGAGATGGTTGGACTTGCAGACGACCTACAGGATGCAAGTGATACTTGTAGAGACATTGCAAAGAAGATCGAACGTTACCCACCAGAAACAGAAGCACAAGACCAAAAACTAGCAGATGGAATCAAGTCATGGAGGCCATTATTCCAATGGTTTAACGACCATCTTAGACCATATGCAGATCTTAAATTCTCACTAAACTATGTCGACTGGTTCAAAGCTGAATTACTCAATAGAGACTATGGTAAACACGCGGCAGCCGTGAAGAGCAAAGTAGAGACACTAAGCGGACAATTCAGATCTATGACCAGAGAACAGATAGGCGACAAACAAGTTATCATTGCTGATAAAGCTGTTCAATTCAAAGGTCTGTTAGATATTGCCAACAAGGCGTTTGAGTTATTCCAGAAGAATATGCCAGATTGGCACAGAACTCGTGTAGCACCATCAGTATTTACCAGAAAAGAGATGGTTGGTCCTAGACTGAGCGAATCTGCTTTCGGCGCCGATAAGTCCACATGAAATATAAGTGGCCCAGTAATATACCACATGTCTGTTAGCGACTAATGAACGGCATATGTGAGGAATGTAACACTGTATTCATAGCAAAAAGGAGTGACAGGATATTTTGTTCCAGTAGGTGTCTGGAACGCAATTGGCGTAAGAATAATGTGGAGTGGAATAGAGAATACTTCCGTCAATATAGAGCCAATCATACAGAAAAAATAAGATCCCATAGGACCAAATCATATCTAAAAAATCTGGACAAAGTATCAAAACATCGCAGGGAATATAAGGTCAGAAATAGAGACAAAATTAGCACTCAAAACAAGCAGATTAACCAGAAATTAAAGCTCAGGGCCCATTCTATAATTAACGGTGGAAATGAAATATCATGCCGTCTCTGTGGGTTACGCGACATGAATAATCTAACACTGGATCATATTAATGGTCGAGATAAGGATAAGATCATAGACAGGCTACATGGCATTTCATTATATAGATATGTTATAAAACACCCAGAAGAGGCAGCTAAATGTCTTCAGACTCTCTGTAATGGGTGTAACCAAATAAAGTATACCCCAAAGATCATCGCAGATAAAGACAAACTAGCTCACTATGAAACTGATAGAAAACGTCGAAGAAGGCAGAAAGAATCCGTGTTCAGTTTAATTACAAAGGGGTTTCCCATCGAATGTGTTAAATGTGCTCAAAACGATATAAACAATCTTACAGCTGACCGTATAAATCACCGTGATAGTGGCGACGAGTTTAGAGGGACAAATTTGTATAGGTATATGTTAATCCATCCAGAAATTGCCTTTCAATACCAGATACTTTGCTTTGGGTGTAATACTGCTAAAGCAGGTACGAATAGAGCAACTAAATTAGTTACCATATAATATCACGGATCCAAACGTTTGGGGCTGATAAGAATAATTGACTGTCACACTACCAGAAGTTAGGACAATTAGTTCACAATAGGCATCATCCTAGGTATCTATAACAGTGAGTTAAATTTACGACGTGGGAAGACATTCTAGGTACACATGTAGGATTAGCCGATAAATTCAGATGTGCAACCTGTCTTAATCAAATTTTTAGGGGTTCAATAGGTCATTGGGGCCAGAAAATAGTTCTGGATAAAAAAGCATCACCCGGTATGCTTCAAGACGAAGCAGGTCGTGCTATAACATTTCAATGTCAGGATTGTACCGGTCGAGAACCACAATTAGTACCACAAATTCATCCAAATGGCGAGATAATTAATCACGTACCAATATCTGATCTACAGAATCATGAAGAAAAACAAACAGAACAGAGTAAAGCAATAGACGAAGCAGATGACGAACATAAGGAGGAACAAGAAAATGAGCAGATTAAAGAACAGAAAGATTAGGGATATTTATCAAGACCAGATTAAAAAGTACAGGATTGTAAAGGAAGTGGAGCAACTAAGAAAACAAGAGAAAATCAAAAAGAAGACCAATATTCCATAAAAGTAAATATACTACATCATACCGCTATTTTTTGTAAATGGGACTCGGAGGAATCGGATTACTTGTTGCGTTAGGCGTAATTGCTGCTATAGTTGTATTGGCTTTTAATTGGATAGAGTCTTATTTCCATAGTTATGCTATAGATAAAACGGCTCAGTTAATTCTACAGTTGGTTGGCATACTTGTGGGTATTATATTGTTTATCATTATAGTTAGGATTCTACTAGTTGTGTTCGCGGTTATCGGGGCGGCTATCGGCGTTATAGGTGGTACGATGTATGACTAGATGCCCAATCGCAACTACATAAAGGGCTATAATTTTGAAGATTATCTTGTAAACGATTGGCGTGCTAAGGGATATTTATCATGGCGTATGTACAAGTCCAGACCGTTTGATTTTTGGGTGATGGGACATGGTGAATCATATATCTGTGAGGCAAAGAACTGGAAACGACCACCTACTGAAAGATGGTTTAGGAAAGAATATGGTTGGATGGCTGACTGGGCTAGAAATGCAGAAGTAACAGGTGCATTAGGCTATATTAAACTTGGTAGAGGTAAGAATAATTATATCCGGTTTGAAATATGAATGGTAAAGCACAAGAGCTATACGAGAAAAACAAAGGTGTGATAGATATCGAGTATAATCCTATTATATGTATGGGATGTAGTAAACTACTTGCTAATACTTATGTCCAAAAGACTGACTCATATCATCTTACAGTAGGAAAGTTTTATATTTATTGTGAGGAGTGTGTGCCCAAGAAATGAGTGACTGCTGTCCACCGCCCGAAGAGTCTGACGAAATATGTATATGGTGTAAAGCCTCAAATCCACCAGAAGGACAGAGAAAGGCTAAACGAGGGTATAGATACTGCAGTGATTGCTGGTCGCAGCTTTTTCGTCCGCCATGATTTTATCGCATCTCTAGTGCTGACGACGCTAGGGCTCAATCAATTACTTAATGCATTTCATTGGCCAATACGGTCACACAGCCTACAAAGCAACCATAAATTCCCTCCAAAACGCCTATTACAGCGAATTTTACCACATTCAAACAGTAGACCACAACAACACTGGTGCAGACACGTAACTAATACTTACAATATCTTGAAATAGAAGAGTATTATAATGGGTTACCACTATTGTTGGTAGAGGAGTAACCACCCTCAAATAAGTGTCACCAACCGTTTGATCTCTTCCGGTTGAAGTGACACATTTATTTTTTTACCTTACAAACACCAAGTCTATATGGGTGGAATCGTCTACGACCTTATAGTTTAACATCACCTTTTGTAACTGAGTTCCTGTCTCTGCCTCTATTTTACGTATTTGTTTCGTCGTTATTTGACCATATAACTCAACAACCAATTGTGTCTTTATATCGAAATGTTGGTAATAACAATCTCCAACCTCAAGACTCATGGTATTTACTAGATAACCTGTAATATCACTCTGCAAGATTAGTGAATATATATACCTGAAACATATAGACTAAACGCGTGTAGGTTGGCTTTGGGAATCTGGGAGTACCCTCTGTTGACCATGACTTGCTAGCAACCTCCCAACACGCTTTTTATGTCAAATATTGGATACTTTCTGAGTTTTAGTCCTAAAGATGTGCTACATTTATATAGAATATTATTACAGGATACGGAGGTGATGGAATGAAGGGAAGTGGTTTAATCTTGATGTTGGTGCTAGTGTTAGGGGGCAGCATGATGTTGGAAATAGATAGACATGGACATATTGAGGTAAAAACTTGGGGTAACTACAAACGTGACAAGAATACAATGATTGTTCCTGTAATGAGTCATTGGAAGTATAACGGAATGATACAGTCATTTCTAAGACGCGTATCTAAATCCGTGCGTACTATGAGTCATAATGTTTTACGTGTAAATATTGGTAAGATAACAATAAGTAAATGCGAATATATTCAGATTAAACGATTGATGGAACAATGGAATATAGACATTGGAGAGTTTTGTAGGTATTCGTTAATGGGTGTGACAAAGGCAGTTAATGAAGAATGTAGTTGCAGGTATTCCTTAGAGAGTAATCCTTAAAGCTCGGTCCTTACCTATATTTTTGGTAAGGACGTCCTGAAAATGGTATAGTGTTTGATTGTTTGATGGGTGCAGGCACAACAGCATTAGCAGTATTACAACTAAACAGACAATTCATAGGAATCGAGTTAAATAGTGATTATATAGACATGGCGAACGAACGAATAAAACCACTCTTATTACAAACAAAACTAGCAATAGCATCATGAGTTATAGCTATCAAAGATTTCAGCCTAGACGTTGTAATACGTGCGAATGTGTTATACCTGGTAATTCTAAGTTCTGTATGTGGTGTGGTGTTACTCTTTTTTTGTCACGAGATATAAAGAAAACTTGACTAGTCATATGAGCGGCAACGACTTTCCTTGTTTTTACCTCTCTTCCTAGTTCTGTTGGTTAACTTAAATTCAGTTCTGCTATATGAATATATGGACCTCAGATCTCAGAGCCTAATTCGCTTTGGTAGTAGGAGTATGAAGCTATCAGACAAGCAGATAGCAGACGACGATGACGAGTAATACCTCCTATATTTTCATTTTTATAATGTGACCTATGGATTGGAATACAATACTTATGCTCGACCATAACGAAGAGCAATTCGAGAAAGGTATTGTTAATGCTCCAGTGATTTGTGATTATACGATTACTGCTAATAGTGAGGATGTAATGCAGTCCATTCCATGTGATTGTTACTTATGTGTAATGTTAGGTAAGTAGTTGTTATCTCTTTAACCAATTAATTCAGCCCATTGGAAATAACATCATATGAGTTAACGCTGGAGGCTAAAGCCATTTTGAAGTTATTAGATAAAGAAGTTATAAAAGCATGGAAAGAAGGTCATACTGACGATTATGAAGAGGTTGCAATTCAAAGGTTATTGGGATATGAGCAAGAAGAATGAGATAGAAATATCAACAATCAGGAGATTAAAGCAGGAAAACAAACCCGACGAACTAATACGCAAAGACTTGGGACTATCACCAGCCAGATACCAAAAATACAAGGAAAAACTACAAGAACAAGAGCGAACAGAACTAGAGAACGTAATACTTGAAGACATAGCGTACGAACTACTTGAATACATTAACAGTTTACACAAAACAATCAATATCTGCAAATCAATAGTCGAAACAGGGACATCACTTGAAAGAATGGAGGGCCAGAAAATGGCATTATTCTGCCACTCTGAACTAATCAGATTACTGTCTGACGGACCAGCAATACTAGCCAAACTACAGGTAGCACCAGCACTAAAGAAAGCATTTCAAAAGGTACAGCAACAAGGCCAACAGATTGTAGACGTTGAGATAAAAGAAGACGAAGAGCAACCAAGAAATAGTTCTTAAGGTTATAAACATTATTAACGAACATATAGATGCACCAATTAGGTAAAAAAGTAAAGGTAAGAACATTCTCAATACCAGAAGATATATCAACCAAAATAGACAATAATAGAGGCCACGAATCAGCAAGTCATTACGTTAGTCGATTATTATCAGCATCATTAAACAAAGAGGATAAGAGTGGCTAATACAGGAATTAGACGAACAGATCTACAAATACAAAACCTACTAGACAAAATGTTCAAGCTACAAGTAGAAGGGTTCACAGCACGACAAATCCAAGAGAAACTGAATCTACCAGTACGAACATTCGAATACTATCAAAACAAACTAATGGACAGAATAATAGCAGATCAAGCAGTACAACGACGAGAAGACACACTATACTACAAAAAGATATGCGAAGAACAACTATCACACTCATTACGAATCGAAAACGACATAGCAACTAACGAAAAAGTCACACCACGCACCAGGATGGACGCAGCATTCAGAAAAGCAGAAATATCAATGTTAATCTTCAGAATGCACATAGAAACAGGAAACTGGTTAAAAGAATACAACCAGCAACAAATAGGATTACAACGTTTAATGCCAGCAAGTGAGATAACAGAAGAAGAACCGAGCGAGGTGGAGGAGTCCGAACGTAGTGAGGACGTGTGGGGTGACGAACAAAATGAACATACATAACGACAAAGTAATACAAGGATGGAATAACGTAATGTGTCTATGTGCTGAGTGTATGGTACGTAGGAGTGGATACACATTAAAGGCCCCAATGCGAATGACTAAGGACTATGACGACAGTATTGAAAAGATAGTTTTTGAACCAAAAGACAGAATGCCCACAGAAATAATAGGTAATTATGGAATGTTCAAACCCCCAGAAGCTACAATGGCTCATAAATACACATTCATAGATCAACCTAAAATACTACAAAAGACTAAAATTAGCAGTGTTAAAGAACGTGATGGCGAATAATGACTATGTTTAAAGTTGCTGAATCTTATG
>JAICVW010000439.1 GCA_025935105.1 Nitrososphaeraceae archaeon | reverse complement strand
GTAGCGTGGAAAGATTCTTTGGATGGCTCAAGAGTTTCAGAAGAATCCAGACACGATATGAAAGACTAGCATCACTCTATTTAGGATTCATTCAACTTGGCTGCATAATGATCCTAATGAGACTTTTCAGATGAGTTCATTACTTGCCAGTTTCTTGATTTCAATATCAAGTTCCAATATTTTGGTATCCAGAAAGTCTACCCACCTTTGTATTGTTGCCAAGAGCGCTATTAGGAACCTACAGTATGATACTGAATACATTCTTGTCAAGAAATATATCTGCTCCAGTAAATTGCATAATATCTCTCATGTCTTCTAGGTCAAAGAAAAAAGGATCACTACGTATTCCGGCAAAGAAGCTGTACTCTTTCTCCTCGTCCTCCTTCTCTTCCTTTTCCCCATTTATCACGAGATTTGGTTGTGATGGTGGCTTTAGGACTCTGGCGATAGAGGCTTCCTTTGTCTTCTCTTCAAAGTATACTGGCACATCTTGGAAAATAACATCGCCATTGTTGCTACTACCCTTGGCCTGTTCTCCACTGACACGTTTAACTGTCGCTTTTTGCACACTGTTTGCTTTTGGAGAAAATGTAAAGCGATATGCAATATCCGGAATGGCATCTGCATTTGTATCCACTTTTAGCTCATATACAGCTTCAGGTGCAAAGGAATCAGCATACGTTGGGGCTACAGGATTGATATTGAGCACTAAAATTGACTTGTTGGTATCTTCTAGCTTCTGGAACGCATAGATATCGCATATGTCTACGCGAGCATCATATTAGGTGGTTTAAGACCAGTGGCATCAAGATGATCTGCCATGGTTATCTTCCTCTTTCTCTCCTTCTCAGTCTTATCCCGTTCCTCTTTCTGTTACATGTATCTCATAGTCCAAGGTGCATCGTTAGATCTCAGGAGCTTTTGAGTAATCTATCCCATTTAGTGCATAGTTTGGAAGTATTTCTGTATTCTATATTAGATGCTGATAAACCCTTGCCAGCAGTCAGACACAGAATAAATACGCCAAATAGGATAAATTATGTATGTTTGGTAGATTGCTTTGGACATTGCCAACACTAACAAGAGATTTGAGTGTTTGATGGTTCTTTTGTGTAGCTTGATTTTCTCACAAAATTACACAAGCAGTATGGAATCAAGTGCCTTGTTGCATAAATACTGTCATATTGGTTTGGTTAAATTGACCAAGCTGCGTTTAGCTAACCTAAACTGATTTTTTATGTGATTGACTGGGCTTCATACAATCAATCACTGGTTAGACGAGGTGAAGTTATTCTGGACTTTGACACCATAGATGGTTGGGATGATGATGTAGAGAGAATGAACGAAGATAAGAGAGGAGTTTGAGGCTGCGGAAGGTGAAGTTGACATACAGTTAATATCACAACAGTGAAAAAGGGTTTAAAAAGAATAATTAACTATCAATTCTCTGATAAATACGCTGCAATCAATACGCTACAAACTGACACAAGGAGCTGCACATTTTTGGTTCTTTTAGAATATTCAAACACTTTACACAGAGTTCATCTATGGCTATGATAGTATTTTTATAGAATGCTACGGTAACTTAACTATGAAGGCAGCTAGAATAGTTAAACCTAAAGAATCTTTACAAGTGCAAGAGCTTGATACTCCCAAACCAAAGGGTTTTCAGATCCTTGTCAAAATTCAATCATCTGGTGTATGTCATAGCGATGTACATGTCTGGGAAGGCTATTACGAAGGCATAGATGGACAACAATTGAAAACTACTGAAAGAGGTGTAAAATATCCACTTACTCCTGGACATGAAATAGCCGGTCTGGTAGATAGTGTAGGAGATCAAGTGGAAGTAATTAGTAGAGGCCAAAAAGTTCTCGTGTATCCTTGGATAGGCGAAGGATTGTGTCCTGCATGTAGGATTGGCGAAGAGAATCTGTGTGACAAGCCTAGATCACTGGGCATCTATAAGGATGGAGGTTATGCACAGTACGTATTGGTACCTAGCTACAGGTATCTAGTAAAAATGGAAGACGATATGGATACAGACACAAGTGCACCTCTATCATGTGCTGGATTAACTGCATATGGTGCAATCAAAAACGCCAATCTAAAGCCAAATGAAAATGTAGTCATTATAGGTACTGGAGGATTGGGCTTGATGGCTATACAACTGGCAAAAGCAGTTACAGGGGCCAAAATAATTGCAATGGATTTAGATGATAAAAAATTAGAGGTTGCAAAAAAGAATGGTGCCGATATTACTATAAATTCAAAAAAAGAGGAGCCCGTAAAAGCAATTATGGAGTTGACTGATAAATTGGGTGCAGATGCAGTAATTGACTTCGTCAACGCCTCTAAAACCGTGGAAACTGATATGCAATTTCTTAGAAGAAGGGCAAGACTAGTTTTAGTGGGACTATTTGGGGGCGAATTAAAGTTAAGTTTAGTTACAATGCCAACAAGAGCATACAGGCTAATTGGATCATATACTGGAACCCTAAGCGATCTGATAGAGTTGGTTTCATTGGCAGGAAGAGGAGTGATCAAACCAGTTGTCTCCAATAGATTCAAACTAGATCAGGCTACAGAGGCATTGACAATGCTAAAAGAAGGCAAAATCTCTGGTAGAGGTGTAATAAATCCATGAATGGAAAAGAAAGAGAAGGAGAAGGAGCAGCAAAACAATTAAAGACAATAAATCCTGCAACAGAAGAAGTCATAATACATACGAGATAATGACTGACGAGCAGATAAATGAAAAAGCGAAAAAAGCTCAGAATGTGTTTCTTGATTGGAAAAAAGATATACAAAAAAGAGCCGGTCATATTCATGATTTTGCTCAGGAACTAAGAAAGAACAAGGAAGAGCTTGCTAAAAAAGTAACAAAAGAAATGGGAAAACCTATAAAAGAAGCCAGATCGGAGGTTGAGAAATGTGCATGGGTCATGGATTATTTTGCAGATAACGGAAGGGCATTCATAACTGATGAAGTTATCAATACCGATGCCAGAAAGAGCGCTGTAACATTTGAACCATTAGGAGTAGTAGGAAGTATAATGCCTTGGAATTTTCCCTATTGGCAAGCACTAAGATTTGCAGCCCCTTCGCTAATGGTTGGTAATACTATAGTACTAAAACCGGCAAGTGCTACTATGGGATGTGGAATAGAAATTGAAAAAGCTTTTAGCAGAAGTGGAGCACCAGATGGAGTTTTACAAACGATAGTTGGAGATTCCAGCATTGCAAATATACTTATCGATTCAGAATATGTTAACGCTGTGACATTTACAGGAAGTGTACCGGTAGGGGGTAAGGTAGCTCAGAGAGCAACATCGCAAATAAAGAAATGTGTACTTGAATTAGGTGGGAGTGATCCATTCATAGTATGTGAAGATGCCGATATTGAAAAAGCATCAAATGGAGCTGTTAAGGGTAGATTTATTAATTGTGGCCAGAGTTGTATAGCATCGAAACGATTTATCGTAACAAAGAATGTTGCAAATGAGTTTATGGAACAATTCGTTCAAAAAACAGAAAAACTAAGG
>JAICVW010000139.1 GCA_025935105.1 Nitrososphaeraceae archaeon | reverse complement strand
TAGTGGTCATGATGGTCATAACTTATATAGCTTTTTTGGCAGATTGTTCTATGATAATCATGACAGTCATGCTTTATATAGAGGAAGCTATATGTAATAACGGGCATGAAAGCTGAACAAGTTCAACAAGAAGTGAAAGAAAAAAGCAGTGTAGCAGTAGAGAAACGAACTAGGCTAAGGTTAGATAAACTGGGGACTAGGCATGAAACTTACGACCAGATAATTAACAGGCTTATTGACTTTTATGAGGAACATAACAAGGGATAAGCCTCTACTAAAATGATTGGTATACCTACCTAAGTTTTGAGGATATGGCCAGGCCCAGAAAAGGTTGTCCTAGAACGGTACCACTGCCACAAGTAACAATACATATACAGAGAAGGGACTATGATAGTATTGTGTACAAAAGGGAGTATCCTAACCAACCACTCCATGAAATCCTCCATAAGATACTGGCAGAGTTAGGTGGCCTTAAAGAAGAGATTAAGGATATTCGACTTGAATTGGACGAATATAAAAATATCATAAAAGCCAAGGGATTAGAGACAGAATTATCAAAAATCTTTGAACCGCCTGCAGAGAAAACTTCTTTGCAACCTATACAAGAAGACTCATTTAATGTTGTAAACCAATATCCCAACTGGGATATCTAGATGGCTAACAAATAAAGAGCTGTCTCTTTTTGTATTATTAATGGTAAAATGTAGCAAATGTGGTAACGAAGCTGAAGGTACTGCGGAGCACGGTGAACATTTAAAAGCACAGAAGCACCTGCCAGCACACTCACAACCTGAACACACCGAGTATACTGCGTATCAGGACAAAAGAATGACTGAGATAGAAAAAAGGCTAGATAAATTGGAAGGAAAATAACCAAACAACATTTACATATATTCTATCAACCTACCTACCTCCCTAATTGAAATGTCCCAGGTGTTTTAATGACAAAACCGTAAAAAACGGTAAGAAGTATGGTTTATCAGTCAGCCAGAGATATTTTTGTCATAATTGTAGACACTTATTCTATATCAGACTTGACCAAAAGGCAGTAAAACCCCTACGAAAATTCTCCTTAAAGAAGGAAATTTTTAGGCAAATTATAAGGGCCGATATTGAAGAGGATAAGCATAGAGTAGTTAAGGAATATTCGTTTTAATTGGATGGAATGAAGTGGCAGTGGCCTATCTGTAGAGGACGGTGCAGCGACGCCATAAACCATATACTTCGCTACCACATATGGCTAATACACAAATCTCAATAAACCAATATTTGTGTCAAATTTATTAACTATACACCAATATCAATGAAAGTTCTGGGCTCTGATTTTAAAATAATAAACTGTCTCCTATCAAATCCTAGAATACAGGTAGAGGATATTGCAAAGAATACATCTCTTTCGACTAAAACCGTAACAAGAAGACTGGAAAAATTAAAAGAGAATCACGTAGTTCAATTTAGAATAATAAGGGACATGTCCACTATGCAGATGATAGGCTACATTGAATTCGGCGTCATGGTCAATTTAGAAGATACTTCTCTTTATCAGCATATTTTGGAGCAGGTTTATAAAGAGATGGAAGAATACCTATTCGTTATACCACACGTTAATCAAAAGGAGTCAATCTTTCTGGTTTTCTTTTGCCCAAATATTGCAATTGTTGATTGGATATTAACAAGAATACAAGGCTATGGAGTAAATAAAACGGCAATTTTCATAACAATAAATTTAGTATATTACCAAGATTGGGTACAAAGAGAATTTGACAAAAGATTGAGCTCAAGAGCAGCGAAAGAACAAAACCAAGAAGAACAACAAGCGCCATAACAACATCAACATCAACATCAACAACAATTAGCATAGCAAAAAAGATAATAATGTAGACTCAATATCACTATAGTCAATACACATCCACTTATCCTACTGCCGACTTGAATTCGAATATTATTTTGGCACCTTAAATGTAATAATTTTTACTATTGGTTATGTTCTCGGTGCTAGGACTCTTCTGGCATGGTACTAAACATTTGAATTCCAGAGGAAACTGTCTCTCCTAGTTAGTGATCATTGAACTAGATATCATACAATCCTAATAGATGATATTTGTTAAATTGCAGGCAAATATACTTTTTGATCCCTCACAGTTCAAATGTCTGATTTCTGTAGTAAGACATTAAAAACTGGACTTATAATGAAAATACTATTAAGATGTTTAAAACTTATGATATGCATAGGTTACATCGTCAAAATTATCTTTTAAAAAAGTCTGTAATTCTCATCTGTTCTCTCATATTCTTGTAGATTTTACTCTTTCTAATCCATTCGTTTTTAGATACAGATAGATTAATGCATGCGAATAATAATGCGCTCTCGAAATTGTCAAATTGTTCTGCATCTCCATCAAGTGCTTTTCTTATCCCTTCCCTTATCTGCCACACTCCTAGTGGCATTACATATTCTGGACGAATTTCTCTTAGAATTAAGGCTGCTGCTTTGTGTCTTCTTTTGAAAAGATGTTCAGCAACACCTAATCGCCCAGCAAAATATGCACCGGCGATCTCAGGATAATGATCTAATCCATTCGAGTCTTCAAAATCGGTGCCAATTCCTACATTACCATGTTTATCATACCATGCTTCTTGCATTTCAAAACTCCATACGTCATCTGGAATTAAAATTACCAAATAATAATTACCTAAATGAGAATATTTGTAAACCTTAAAGAAATCAATTGTTGAAAATGTCTCGATCTCTTTTATCAAACTAGCTGAAATGACATCATCTGTAGCAGATATACTCCATCTTGTAGGTACCAATCTTCTGTTTTTTTGTAAACCTAACATCCCCATACTAAGAACTCTGCAGATTTTACTGACTTCTACTCCACGTTGATAAAGATTAACTATACCTTCAGCTGCACGCAAATCCTTGTCATAAAAAGCATTTTCCAGTCTTCGATCTACTGAAAGCGAGGCTGAGGCTTTAAAAGTCTTTAATGGTGCAACAGGGCCAAAAGGGGCTGAATCAGTATCTAAACCAAAATGTTTTTCCTGCTCTATGTCCGCGATAGGTCTCCTTTCGAAGGTTGCTTCACTTTCGACCGAATTACTGGTCATAGCTATTTCCTGTAAAGACTCTACGTACTTTCCTGCTGTACTGTGGACATCAATATTTGATACTCCTCTGACAAGGGCTAATCGATAATTAACAATTTCTTCAATCTTTTTACCAAGCCACATCTCAGGGGTATCAAGTATTGTTGTGTCTCCGTGTAATGGTGGTACCATAGGCCCCACCTTTACTTTAGGATAACCATATCGTCCCACGAATATTGAAGGTGGTGTGGCACCAGAAAGCGATTCTCCCGATAGTTTAGCAGAATTTTCATTGAGAAAGTGAATCCAATTGTGTTCTAGTTGTTTCTTGATTTCAGTAGCTGTTGGCACTTAAGACCTCCTCTTATCTGTAGTCGTTAGCGGCACATGAGTTTTCCTTACTAGCTTATATCCCTTTTTGCATCTGCCTACTCGGATTACTCAACGTTTGGTTGGCCTTAGTATAATCATCTATCATTCTATCAAACTTTTGCTATCGAGATATTATCTCACACGTGAGGTTTCGAAAGATCCAATAGTGGGATGGCGTTAGGAAAGTCCGGCGACAGAAGAGGAAAAGAAAAGCTGAGGCTATTAAGACAGATACGTAAAGAATCTTATAGCCAAGAAATTGATACTTCATCTAACATCGGAAATTGTAAGCCACGATCCAAACTGAATTCGTTTAATTAATCTTATTAGGTAATATTGAGCTGAACATCATATGGCCGCGACGATCTAAACAAATACCAAAGGGCTGAGATGGGTAAGTCCTTAGAAAAGATAGAAAGGAGTAGGGCAGAAGAAAGGAGACAGGAAAGCCTCTTCAAACCAGTAACTAAAGTAAAGCAATCACTTGAATTAAATGTTAAAACACGGTCTCACTCCCGGGAGGGAGACCGTAAGCAACCCCGCGTATTCTAACCTACTGTTATCAGCTGCTACCAACATGGTTCCTCTTGTTACCAACAAATCGTCTACTGCTACCATAATGTTACCAGCCTGCTTTCAGCTGCTACCACCTGTTACCATGGAAATTAAGTTGTGCGAGAGATACCCAGCCCATGGGTACCCTTAGAAAAATAAAAATTAATTTTGAAAAATTATACCAAATGACGTCTCGTTCTCTAGACAGCGATATTAAGCAAAATGTGGCTAGACTCATATAGTAACAAACGAGGTAATCTGCCAGATGTTTGTCTAGGATCCATGCTGGCTTGACGTAGATTTGGGGCACACCCAGATAGATTGATTACCTCATACTATAGCGGCTACTGCTTAGTCTATTATTCAGTCTGACGGACTTTCTAGTCATGTAAACTCGCACTGTCTCCCTCGTGAAAAGGGAAAAAAAATATGTAACCTAGTCTAACTACTCTGTATCTGAAACCTGAAAGGAGGCAATGAGGTAAAGGATCTGAGTTAAAAATACAAATGGGTTCTGCATATCGATACATACGTCAAGTGAAAGTAATTCGGCTGATTTAGCTGTAGCTAGTATTATTGTTCCGTTAGTGCTATTGGCAGTCCTCCTCAACCCATTTCATAAAGCCTTGGGTCTTCAGGTTTCTTGGCTGTCCACCTTGCGCCGTTGAGGTTAGCCAGCCTAGTAGACTGCGTCCACATCTCCCCTTCTCCTGTTATCTTTACAATGCCTTTCGAAGTTGGGGGTTCTCCTGAACCGCTCCCGGTCGCAACTATTATGTCGCCTTTATTTGTCATTTGCATAAATTTACCGCTCCAGCTTGAAGTACCATCTTGATTTGTTGTTTGATCTATGGTGGATAACTGAGTTCCTGTATATCTACCAGTAATAGTGCCCTGATCATTAATTTCTATCTTCAATGAATTATTTGTAATTTGGAGTATGCGATTAAGCTTCACTTTGGACCTGATAGTAAGACTGTGCCGCGCTGCAGAGCTTGTCGACTTTTTAGACATGTCTTTAGAAAAGTTCGTCTGTGATATTATATCTTTTTGCTTACAATTTTAATTCATTTGTTTACCTTAACTTTATTTTTAAGAAGGTATAGAGAAACTTAAAGCAGAAATCAAGATGAAGGCAGCGCAGTTCAAACTAGGAGATACGGTTAGATCTGAAATGAACCAATACACACGTTTGTTGCAATGTCAATGTCAAAGGCGTGTCATGCCGTCTTGATTCTATTCCTCTAATTTTCAAAATTCCATCTTCATATACACCAAAATAACGAATTGGTACTGGTAGAATATGATTTTGTTTGGAATGGATGTGGATACCTTCAAATGTTAAAGCAAAACCAGTTTCCTTTTCTATTGATTTTTTAGTTCCAAACAATCGTCAAGCATATTTCGTTGATATACCTCATCACATGTTGTTTAAAACGATAAATGAAAGATTATTCAAAATAAAGAATGAAACTACATTCTCTACAAAGATAACAAAAACTGTCAAAGTCAGAACACAATGCCATTATGTCATGGCAGCTGGGACATTCAATTTCTTGATCTATTGATAGACTATTCGATTTTTTGGTCTGGCTAGTACGGGCAGATTTAGTTTGAACTTGTGTTAGTAGACTGCCCCTTCTTGACATATTATCATTGGGTAGTTCATAGCTTGTAATATGGCATGAAATACGATTGAGAGAGGGAGTGGGGATATATCTTATATGGCCTCTCGAAATCATGCTTTAACTATTTCTCTATTTACTTCATATTCTTAACCTAAGATTATATCCCTCCGTAACAATTACTGATTTGACATCGCACGCCTTGCCGGCTTCTACTTTTGTTCTTGGTTGATTTTTTTCGCTGTGCATAATATTCTCGAATATTCTCGAATCTTTCACGTAATATCTCCTTTTGATGGAGTAATTCTTCAGGCTCTTTCTGCAATTGTTGGTTTATGTGATGTTCTTTTAGCTTTGCTGTGTACTTGCGATAATTTCGTTCGCTTAAACCTCGAATCTCCATTATCTGTTTATCAGACGCACCCATTACTTGGAGACGGAATATCTCGTCTAGTTCTAATTCCATCTCACCGTTAGTACGTCTGTTTGCCAACTATGTCATGAATTATGCGGAACTAAACGTGAGAACTATAACTGTCGTATTCGCAGGCTACAATCAGTGTGCTTAATAGCTTCAACTACTGATCTAGTAGCTCTGCGTAAAGCAAAAATTTTAGGCTTTGCTATAGCGACAGTTTTAACAGCATACATAGCAGTACTTACATTGTCGAATCAGGTATTTGCACTGGGAAATATATCAACACAAGGAGGGAACGCGGCCCCAGTCGCCTTATTCAGACAGACACAAACAACTTTCCCTGTCACCCATCAAATAGTAGTCGGTCCTGGGACTATCCAAGTCCTGGTAGGGAAGATATTATCAGGACAAGAGACACAACAAGCGGGACGAACTACAAAATCTGTGCTTGGCGATGTATGTTTGAGTTGTTGGGGTGGATTAGCAGCGCATGAGACACAACAAGGGAAGGAATTAGCTGGACAAGCTACAAAGTCTGTGCTTGGTATTAATATTGATCATGCCGTAAACCACGTTGTCCACGACTTGAATGTCCATGGTAGAAGTCACATAGAAGTTGAGCCAGCCGGTAATAGTCTTGGCTCTCAAGGCACTGGCAATGGTCTGCTAGGCGGCACTGGGTCTAATATTGTTTGTCCAGAAGGATCTACTCTCTTAATTGTTCAGGGCATCCAAGGATGTTTCGCTACGCCCAGCCAACCGTAGCAACGACACGAGGTGTTGTAGACATGCAATC
>JAICVW010000261.1 GCA_025935105.1 Nitrososphaeraceae archaeon | reverse complement strand
TGCTTCAATATTTGGATTATTTTCCACTATGATCTTACTCAGCCTTCCATCTCCTGTTCCTAAATCTAAGACTCTTTTAGTATTCTCAGGTAAATGATCTATTAGGACAGCTTCTCCCTCTGGTCGATGTGGGAGACTGTCTGCTACATTTAGATATGCCAAAGCAGTCTGCGGATTAGACCATTCTTTTGCAGAACGACTCATGATTAAGAAATCTAAGTCGGGGTAAAAAAGGGTCGTGGGGGTCCGGTTAATTCATCTATGTCTAGAAATGTGGATATTAAGCGTGTCCATTAGCATCACATTAATTACCTATTTCTGACCAATCTTTTAGCAGTTTCTTAATACCATGTGTTTGAGTCGAGATAGCCAATCCTTTGCGCGAATCAATTTCTCTGGTGAGTAGATCTCCAAAGAGAATTATGAAATGATAACATATCCTATCTCAGTATGCATGCTTTACAGCCTTTAACTAAACCTGCAACTTCCCTTCCTCAACTCAAACACAAGTCCAAGCTCGGAATCTAAACAGTCGTTGCTGATAGATCTGCTGCTTATACCGTGGGTTGAATTCATCGCGAATTGTGAGGATGTATTATTAATGTATGGATCGCCTATCCTACTATATTTGACCATCAGAATAACCTAATCCATAACCAGAATGGTATCCACTGATCACAGTTTATGTTGGATCTGTTGAACCAGGAGACTTGATAAGATCTGTAGTATCATTTACCATATTAAATTAATAACACCAAAAAAGCTATTGCAACGTCTGCCAATTGTTGTTTACGTAGTTTTTTATCTTATGCTTTGGAAAGGTATTTCATACCAGTTTTGCAACTACCTTCCGTTATGTTATAGCACATATAGCCTTCCTTAACCCTTGTATTATGAAATGATATGGGATAATTTTGACCAGATCCTTCATGATTTGGAATTAATGTATTGTACCTTAAATAAACTAAAGATTCAGAATCTGTTGGATTATCGTATAACCCATACATAAGCTGTGATACTTCTACATGATATCTTATATGATATGGGATGTTACCGACCTTATTCCACCATTCCAATCCAGTAAAATGATTTCGTGCTTCAAACATAAATCCGCTATTAAGTAAGGATAGCTCAAAGCTTTCTAGTTGCCTTGTATTTAGATCTTCTAAAATATAATCAATGGATTGTTTGTATGAATTTATGACTATCTGACGTAGATATGAATGACTGACAATGGGCAACACTTGCCTAAACCTATATCTGTTTATGCCACCAAAAATAGCCTCAAAGTAATCCTGATTGTCGAATTGACAAATCAGATTTAGCTCAGAAGCTATATCCTGTTTATTAAACATCTCCAATAGGTAAAGCATCCACGACTTATCAGGAATTTGATTTCCCATATCTTCTATCAGTGTTATAATGTCAGATATCGCAATAACTCCTCTAGGGAATGTCGGCCTACCATTGTTTTCCTCTATAATACCACAAAATGAACCTACCCAAAAATGCACTGCCATTATTAGATAATTCTGTAGTTCTCAACTAAAAAGATTATCTCTTAACATCGAGTTCCAAAGGAAAAGAAAAAGAAAGTTGACCATTCATTTGACTACAAATCGTTGTATAGCTATATCCGCATCTCCGCCAGCCTTATGGTCAGGGCAATGATCACGCTGCACTATCATCAATATCGTGGTAACACATTAGCCAAGTCTGCATTCCAAGTCCGGTTCAAAGCCTATTTATTTTATCTATCCCAAGGAATTGAACAGACAATAAGGTTGTTACAGTATTGTTACAGCCTTTAAATGACGTTACTAGTTGTAGAGATTATTTGTAGGAAATACTACTGCAATACGTGTGGCAGGCTGGTAAAATGAGTAATTGTTTAATTGCTTACCATTTGAAAACTAGCGCACAGTCCTGCACATATTGCAGTAACGTACTTATTCTACTGTACTTTTTTGCCTAGGGTTTCAGTAAGCCGTTGCAATGCCGGAGAGCCATCATGAATGCCCAACCGTACGTCCAATATACACAATTCTTTAGAATGAACATTTTCAGCTGCTAACAAAGCCTTTTCAAATTGCCACTCTGTTTCTATCAAAAAAGATTTTCCGCGGCCAGTTACCTCTGGGATGCGATAGTAGTTCCATGGTAACACTACTCTGTTATCAGAAATAATATAATTCTGGGGAAGAGTATAGTATGGGTCTGGCCACAGCTTGGTAACTACTACATTTATGGTGTGTCGCATATAGAATTCCTCTTGACATATCATATCTTTATCTTTTAAGGGTTGGACCGATTTATCAACCCATTAGGTATTAGATTTCTTGTGTCGAAATCTAGAACGACAAGGCTATTAGTTGATCTCCTGAAAGCCTCGCTTAACCCTGCCTTCATAGCCGGCTTACCGAATACGTTCATATTTATTAGTTACCATTTAGATCTGATTCGTATGTTCTTGTCTTGCAGTTTATTGCTATAAATTACAGGAAACCTTTCGGGGACATAGTCTAGATTAAGAAATTTCCTTGGAAGTGTCTTAATTTGATTAAGATGGAATGCTTGGATTTCGTTAACTGATGGTAACTTTAGTAAAATTTTTCCATTATCAAGAAATTTCTGCAAGAGTGGAAGTGCTTCAATCCGCGGCTTATTCTCATCTTCTAACGCTATCAGGTCGCTTCTTATTAATCCATTCTGTAATGTTCTATATACTTGTTTAGGGCCTGGGTATGTTTTCTTTCCAGGACTAGTTTTGAGTGTATAGCGTAATTCTTCAGCGCGCCATTTTCTCCTAAAAGATGACCCGGGCAATACTTTTATCGCCACCAATTTATAAACACCATTCAGTGCTGGATCGTCTCTAGATGTGCTAAGCTCGGTACCTATCCCGAAAGAATCAATCGGGGCGGCTTTATTGACAAGATCTTGAATTAAATGTTCATTCAAGTCCCCGCTTGCCATGATTCTTGTGTTCGAGTATTTACCTCCAGTAGCTCCATCTAGCATCCTCCTTGCTTGTACACTTTGTGAATACAGATCTCCGCTGTCAAGTCTTATCCCAGCCGTCTTAATCCTGGATTTAATTATCTTTTTGATAGCAGCTATACTGTCATAGGTATCAACCAGCAAATATCCAGTTGGAAATGTCTTAATAAATTGCTTAAATGCTGTTTGTTCTTTTTCAAAACTCATTACAAAAGAGTGGGCCATTGTTCCAAAGACTGGAATTCCAAACTTGGATCCTGCAAGAGCGTTAGAAGTCCCTATACAACCTGCAATGTAACTTGCTCTGGCTGCTAATAAGGCTGCTTGTGGTCCATGAGCACGCCTTGAACCAAATTCTATGACTGACCTATCTTTTGCAGATGTAACTATTCGTGATGCTTTAGTAGCTATGAGAGTTTGAAAATTCATCATAGACAATAAATATGTCTCAACCATTTGTGCCTCGATTATTGGAGCCTCAATTCTAATAAGTGGCTCACCGGGGAACAAAATAGTGCCTTCAGGAACTGCCCATACTAATCCAGTGAATTTAAAGTTTCTTAAATAATTGAAAAAGTCTTCTTGTACATGTTTGAATACTTCTAATGATCTTAAATATGATATTTGTTGATTGTTAAACCTTATTTTCATAATAAACTGCAGTACTTGCTCAAGACCGGCAACAACCAAGTATGATCTGTTTTTTGGTAGCCTTCGAACAAACATTTCAAATATTCCTTTTACCTTACTACTGTCAGGAAAATTCGTGTGATCGTAACTATAGAAATAGGCGGCTGCCATTACTAATTCATAGAAATCGGTGGCAAGAGCTGTATCATTACCTTTAGCATTTTCGGAAATTAATGGCCCTTCCAAAATATTACCAGTTACTTACCAGCGGCTGGTCTATATCTATTGCCGTTAGTATTTTGCGTTCATTGAGAGGGACATCATGACACCTAATAGGGATGAGCTATGTATTAACAATAGTAAATCCTCATTCCACAAATTCCACAAATGACTGGATAATGTGCATTAGTTACTACCAAAAACTGTACTCAACAAATTTAAACCACACGTACTTTTCGAAACTACTATTATCACATTAATACATTCGTGAACCAGGATAGTCTACGACTGCAGCTACAAACGTGCTGTTAGAGCAGATTGTAAAAAGTGTTTATAATAAATTAAAGAATATAGTAGTTTAAAAATACTTATACTTAGATACTTATATTTCGTCAGTTATATAACTCGCTTTCTAAGATAAAGACGTAAACCTATCCCTTACTCTTTTATATCATATTCTTTAAACGCTGTCTTGGAGATTAGATTGATATGGAGATTAGATTGATACTGATTGATAGTGCCTCAGAACTCTTTACTCCCATATTTTTTGACTTCTATTTGTTGGTTAAATATATTTCTATTCATATCAATAATCAATGCAATATATCCTGGTTATAATACTCTGTGTATCGGGTTTAATGCATTAAGAGGCTCCTTGAAATTTAAGACGGCAGTACAAATAACGAATTGAATATATTATCTGGGAATGGAATATCGGTTACCGTTTCTTGCCGATATTTTACTTGTTCTTCAACACTCGCTTCTGGAGCATTTCTCTGAGCACTCTCTAGTAGTGTGCCATTCATTGTTGAAGAAAACTTTTGGAGAGTCGTATAATGAGGAATATCTTTTTGACAACCCAAGCTCAAGTGCTTTCAACTATTCATTCCATCCACAAACCTTCTATAACTCCTACCTTTGTACTGTAGTACAGTAGACAGGACTATATACTGCCACGCGCTTAGTATATGTTACTCTTTTTATTTGAAAACAGTGGTATCCTTGAACGCATCAATATATTATATACGCTAGTCTAACATACTTGTTTCTTCACTATTGTGTCTTGTACTTCTAGAAAGCTTTACCTGAACTTATTGAAATATGTATTTTATAGAGAACTCATCTGAAAAGTCTCATTAGGATCATTATGCAGCCAAGTTGAATGAATCCTAAATAGAGTGATGCTAGTCTTTCATATTGTGTCTGGATTCTTCTGAAACTCTTGAGCCATCCAAATAAAGAATCTTTCCACGCTA
>JAICVW010000002.1 GCA_025935105.1 Nitrososphaeraceae archaeon | reverse complement strand
TGAAGTTATGATTAAAGTGGAGTTGGCGTCATATAATTATAATGACCTTTGGGCTATATGGGGTGAGCCTGTAAAGACTCCTCTGCCACACATCTCTGGAAGTGATGTGGCGGGCATTGTAGTAGAAGTAGGTGAGGACATTACCAAGCTCAAGCCAGGTGACAGAATAGTGTCTCATTCAAATATGAGTTGCAGAGTGTGCGAAATGTGTACAGCAGGAAGGGAGTACGACTGTTCCGATAGAACAATCTGGGGATTCCAAACAGGTCCGCTTTGGGGAGGTTTTGCCCAATATACGCATCTGCCTGAAGTAAATGTTGCTAAGATCCCCGAGAATCTCTCCTTCGAATCAGCAGCTGCTATCTCGATGGTGGGTATGACAGCTTGGCATATGCTCGTGGGCAGAGCCATGATCAAGCCTGCCCAAACTGTGTTGATCATGGGTGGGACTAGCGGTGTAGGAATGGCAGGGATTCAAATCGCCAAGCTCTACAATTGCACCGTGATAGCGACTGCAGGAAATAAGGAAAAGATGGAAAAGTGTATTGAAATTGGTGCGGATGATGTAGTAAATCATAGAGAATCTGACTGGTATAAAAAAGTAAGAGAAATTACCAAGAAAAAAGGGGTTGATGTTGTTTTCGAGCATATTGGCAAAGCAACCTTTGCTCAAGAGGTTTCACTGTTGAAAACTGGAGGTACCCTTGTCGCGACTGGTGCGACAACGGGGTACGACTCTACTCTCGACCTGAGATATCTATTCTTCAAGGGCACAAATTTGTTAGGATCTACACAAGGAACAAAAGCGGAACTTGAAGAGGTGATTCATTGGACCAGCCGAGGCAGAATCAAGCCATTGATCTCAACGGTGTTACCTTTTGATGAAATGGTTCAAGGTCATGTTATGATGGCTAGGGCAGAACAAATTGGAAAAATTTTGACGACACCACAGAAACTGTAATCTACATTATTTCCCTTTGTTTGCTATTGTTTAGAACAGTCTTATTTGTTCCGGGGGTTAGTCAGCGTTTTATCGATAAAGCTAAAAATCTAAGTGCGGATATAATTTGCTTCGATCTGGAAGATTCAGTTCCCCACGGAGAAAAGCACATAGCAAGAAAGATCATTAAAGAGAATCTAAATGAAAGGGAACATTTTGGACTTACTAAAGGCATCTACGTCCGGATAAATTCTTCTGATTCAGGACTCTGTTCGGAAGATATCCTCTCGTTGGTGCAACAAGGCCTCGACGGCATAATAGTGCCAAAAGTAAACAATGAAATTGAAATAGCCAGTATCTGTTCCCATATTACCGATTTAGAGGAAAAAAATGAGATCGAAAAAGGTCACATAAAATTAATGCCTTCAATAGAAACTGCCAAAGGGGTAGTGAATGCATATTCGATTGCTACAGCTGATCCACGTATAAACGCCTTGGTTTTCGGGGTTTATGACTTCCTATACGATATGCACCTTGATTATATTGATACAGATGGAAGTGGCTATATGTACGCACGCATGAAAATTCCTGTCGATGCAAGAGCAGCTGGCATTCTAGCAATAGACTCAGTATGGCAAAAAATCGACGACATCATAGGGTTGAAAAACGATGCCATAACTGCCAAACGAATAGGATATGATGGAAAAACTATAATTCATCCAAACCACATAGAGCCTGTTAACGAGGTTTTTAAGCCTAGCAAAATGCAAGTAGAGTGGGCTACCAAGGTCGTAAAAGCATTAGAGCCAGTGATGTACAAGGGAAAAGGCATAGGAGCAATTAGGTTGGAAGGAAAAATGCTCGACATAGTACACTACAAGCAAGCCAAAGCCATCTTAGATATAGCAGGTGCAGGTACAGCTGTTTGTAGAGAAAATCCTGCTTTAGACTAATGGAATTCCACGGTGATGGAATTTGGACACAAGTAAGTCTTTTTCATGCGAAAAGTTTATCATTTCAATGAAAACAAGTTCCAAGTACCAACGAGACCGTCAAAATATAAAGTCTAATAAGCCCCAATAAACAGTAGCATTTTAAAACATGGCTCGTTATTTGGTCAGTGAGCTTTTCACAATGGATAAGACACGTCATGTTTACTGGAATCATTGAACAAGTTGCAGAGGTCAAGTCGATCTCTAACGTTGGCAAAACAGATAGGGCTGCTGCTATCGCCATATCGATAAGTCTGCAAAAAAGCAATATGCAGGACTTGAAAACTGGTGATAGTATAAGCATTAATGGTGTATGTTTGACGGCCCTAAAAATATCAGGAAATATTACCTTTGAATTAATAGATGAGACCATAAATAAAACATGCCTTGGCCTACTAAAGGTAGGTGACAAAGTAAATGTAGAAAGAAGTTTAAGGCTAAGCGACAGATTGGAAGGACATTACTTGCAAGGCCACGTAGAAGGAGTTGGTTTAATCAAGAAAATGATTAAGTCCTCGACAGGAACTAAACTCTGGATAAAAATCCAAAATAAAAAGCTAATGCCATCTATAGTTCCAAAAGGCTCGATAGCGGTGGATGGCGTAAGCCTTACGATAATCGATATAGATGAGAAAAGAATGTTGTTCTCTATGGGCTTGATTCCACATACTTTGGGGGCAACTACACTAGGATCGAAATTGCTTGGAGATAGAGTAAATATTGAAACGGATATCGTAGCTAGATATTTGGCGAGGCAATTACCAAGAAAGTAGTAACAACCAACAATTTAGTAAACTATATAATTAATTTGAGCTGCAAACTAGTAGTAGAACTTGAGCTCTATTGAAGAGGCAATACTTGCGCTAAAAGATGGGAGATTCGTCTTGGTTCATGACGAAGCAGGACGCGAAGATGAGATTGATATTGTCATAGCCGCGGAGAAGGTTACACCACATCACATAGCTACATTAAGAAGGGTTGCAGGGGGTCTAATCTGCATTGCTGTTGGAAATGAAATTGCAGCTAAATTGGGGCTCGTTTTTATGCATGACATGATGCAAGATTTTTCAAGGATTAATCCAATTTTTAATAGATTAGCCTTCGGAAAGGCACCATATGGCGACATGCCTAGCTTTTCGATTTCAGTTAATCACCGGAGTACACGCACTGGAATCACTGATATGGATAGAGCAGTGACAATCAGAAAGATGGCCGAGGTCTGCAAAAGAATAAATTCAACAGGTGTTGAAGATTTTTCGACTAATTTCCGTTCACCCGGACATGTGCCAATTCTCATTGCCTCGGAAAAGTTGCTTGCCGGTAGAGCTGGGCACACGGAGCTATGCATTCACCTAATGAACATGGCAGAACTGGCTCCAGCAGTAACGGTTTGCGAGATGTTAGATTCTAAGACGTACAAGGCATTATCAATAGACAAAGCACTGATATATGCAGGTAAGAATAATATTCCCCTGCTTGAATCAAATCAAATCAGGAGCTACGTATACCAGAACGTCAATTAGGGTGACATTGGTTCTATTTGGATCAAGTTAGGTTAGGCATTATAGTATCGGAATTTAACAAGGGGATTACCTTTGTCATGCTTGACAATGCTAAGAAGCAAGCTGAAAAAATGAAGGTACTAATATCTCACATATGCTACGTTCCTGGTTCATTTGACATGCCCCTAATGTTAAAAGAACTTCTGAGAAAAGAAGATGTTGATGCTGTGGTTACATTGGGGGCAGTAATCAAAGGAGAGACCAAACACGACGAAATAGTTGCACAAAATGCTGCTAGATTGATTGCAGACTTATCTGTTGAGCATGGAAAGCCGGTCGCGTTGGGAATAACAGGTCCAGGTGTAACATTTGAACGAGCAATGAATAGGTCGGAGACTGTGCCCGTTAGGGCAGTAGTTAGCGCGGTAGAGATGACGAATAGACTTAGAAAAATCAAAGAGAATAAATCGACGGGAGAACAAAAATAGTAGATTGACCATACAGCTCACAGTTATCAGAATCGAGAGATACGGTCCCTGGACTATTTCATTGGGGAGCGATAGAGAAGCTAAACTACAAATCCTGCAAGCTGGCTTTTATCGTGACTTGCAACAACTTTTTTCGGACAGGGATTCTCTTGTTTATCCAAACAGATTTGATGAGTATTTTGCCATCACAAATGGTCTTTCAGTAAGAGACCATGTAGAGATCAAAAATGAATTATCCCGGATTTATGAGAACTTGACCATTTCGATGGCAATTGGGAGTGGAATGACTCCATATCAAGCAAATTTGGAAGCGTACAAAAACAGAGAGACTAATAAACTGGGCACTCACGATTACGGGATTACTGCTAGAGATAGTGTTCCATTAACAAGATCGAGTTTGACGCTAAACATTGACGACTATATAGTATTACTTCATATCGATATAGGTAATTCTGCGAACATGTGTTCCAAAATGTCCCCCTACGAGATCACTTATATAGTTTCTAATGTTTATTGCAGACTAGCTGGGGAATTTCTAAAGAAAGAATCTTTGACTTTTTTCCTCGGGGGAGACAACTTCATGGTCGTGTCAAATGCTACAACCAAACAAGAGGTACAAGGGACTATCAACTATGTCTCCACTGGTTTGAATGTCAGACTAAATTGTGGAATTGGAATAGGAAGGACTGGAAGACAAGCAGCAAGTGCAGCTACTAAGGCACTGGATACGATTAGAGATCTTCGGCACACTGGAATTGATACACCGGTGTATGAAGTCAGTTGTCTATAATTTTCAAGAATGCAAGCCTGCTTATCGGAAAAGAGCTAACCTACGTTCCACGCGGTTATCTGAAGGTGGGACACGACGGCATAATCAAGGAGGCAAGACTTGGAATTTATCAAAATGCGGGAAAGAAAGCAGATAGACCTACAGTATTTGACGCGGAGGGATTTCTGTTAATCCCTGGCCTGATAAATGCTCACACACATATCGGGGATTCGATTGGAAAGGATATAGATGTAGATTCAGGTCTTGATGAGCGCGTACATCCAATATTTGGGACAAAACAAAGAATATTACGAAGAAGTAAACCAGACCACTTAAAGACTTTCATAAGGAGTTCTGCGTTAACAATGATCAAGAACGGGATAACTGCCTTTGGGGATTTTCGTGAGGGAGGGCTAGAGGGGATCAATTTACTAAATGAGGCAATTTCCGATTTACCAATTAAGCGTAGAATATTTGGTCGAATAGAACATTACACAAGCTTAAGCTCTCCTAAGAATAGGAGCCCAAAAAAACTTTCTATCAATGGACTGCGGATGACTTCTGCTGTTCTAGGAATTTCCAACGGCCTAGGTCTGAGTGGAGCAAATGAAAATAGTGATACTATACTCTGTCAATATAGAAAATTAATCACCACTAAGAATAGCAGTAAGTCCAAGGTCAGAGCCAGAAACACGAAGCTACTAATTGCTATTCATGCTGCAGAATCTGAAAAAACTACGGAATTTTCGAGGATCCATGCTGGCCAGACAGAAATCTCCCGCATCATGAAATACTTAAAGCCCGATATTCTTGTACATATGACGAATGCTACTGAACAAGACATTTCAATTGTTTCCAAAAATCGAACTGGAATAATAGTCTGTCCTCGAGCAAATGGCGTATTAGGAGCTGGTGTCCCACCGGTGGCTAAGATGCTAGACCATGGTTGTCGTGTCGGTATTGGTAGCGACAACGTGATGTTGAATTCTCCAGATATTCTACGAGAGCTAGACTACATCTGGAAGGCCTCGCGTTCAGTTGAAAAACGGTTCTTAAAACCCAAAGAAATATTAAAAATGGCAACCACTAATAATGCCAAAATACTTAGGCTAAACTCAGGGTATCTAGATTCTGGGAGGGATGCTGACGTTGTTTTCATCGATAAGAGTCACGTCGACGTATACCCTATGCATGATCCACATGCTTCTATAATCCATAGGCTTACTTCAGACTCGATCAAAGCTGTCATGATTGACGGTAGGTTTGTAGACGGAGCACTGCTTTGAGTGCTTTGAGAATAACGATGAGTGCTGCAATGACACTCGACGGAAAAATTGCAACCGTATCTGGGAAGTCCAAGATTTCTTCTAAAGATGATCTATCTAGGGTTCACAAACTTCGCTCAAATTCTGATGCAATCATGGTAGGAATTTCAACAGTTCTAATTGACAACCCCTTGCTTACGGTAAGGCTAACGAAATACAAACGAAAAGATCCATCCAGAGTGATTATTGACAGCTATGGTAGGATTCCATTACATTCAAAAATTTTGAAAACTGCTTTTAGAATCGAAACAATAATATTCGTATCTGAGAGCGCACAAAAACAAAGAATCCAGAGTCTCAAGGATAGAGGCGCCAAAGTGATTGTCGCAGGGAGGAAAAATGTTGACTTAAGAAAGACGTTGTTTTGTTTGGAGAATATGGGGTTTAAACATGTACTTGTTGAAGGTGGCGGAGAATTAAATTGGTCTCTCCTGAATCTGGGTGTGGTCGACCAACTGATAGTGACAATTGCCCCCATAATAGTTGGAGGTCGAACGTCAACTACATTAGTAGAAGGATGCGGATACGGGTCAATCTCTGACGGAATAAAGATGGAATTGAATAAAGTGTATAGACAAAACCGTGGCGAATTAGTCGTCGTCTATAGTCTTAACAGGTTTGATACCTGAGCTTCCATCCAGATATCCGCCATTGATCTTTGATCTATGGGGGTATGCGAGAATGAAACCGCAAAACCCGGCTAGAGATAGGTCGTGCATGATTTGGTCAATTCGCTGTTATTGCCAAATGGCGGTTGATATCATATGGCCTTCCAAACTCGGTTACCTAATATACTAGCATTTTCGAGGTTGGCACCCAATAATCTTCTCTCACTCTCATATCTCATTATTAATCTGTATACACTTTTGTCTTAGCTGCAAGTCGAGGCATCTTCCAGCGACTGGCCCACTTTGCTAATTCTCGTAATACTATACCAAGCTCTTTAGCCCTAGCAGTTAAGCTATACTCAACTTTGGGTGGAATTTCAGCATAAATTTTCTTAGAAACAAGGCCTTCACGTTCCAGTTCTAGCAGCCTGTCGGCCAAAACTGTACTACTAATCCCAGGTAACAGAGTCTTGAATTCATTGAATCTTATTATCTCCTTTGTACAAAGGTTTTTTAATATTAACAAGGACCATCTTCGTCCTAATACCTCCCAAATACTTGCTACCTCGACAGTCTCGTTCTCTACTTCTTTAGATGAGGCTGATACCATGTAGTATTAGAATACTCCTGAGTAATATTTAACTACTTGGTTTACGTACTGGGGGTAAAACCGTCTCGAGATTTTGCAGCATTTTGCATGTTTTCGTGAACAAGCCTGGGTTTATTCAAAATTTATTTACAGCGAGATTAGAATGAAACCATTTAATTGAGGATCGGCACTTATTGTAGCTGCATTCTTTGGGTGTATCATTGTATTTCCCTAGAAATTAGACGTCCATAGGCTACTTTATATCAACTTATCAATGAAAATTGGCAGAAGGAAACAAGGAATTAATCTCCCAATCCCAATTGATTTTATAATTCAGCCTCAAACTGGCCTTAAGTCAATAGTATTATCAGGAATTAAAAATAGGTTCGCTCTCAAAATAGAGCTAGTTGAAATAGGTATAGTATATGTTGGGACATGGCACTGAACGATAAGTCCACTATTAGAAGCTACTAAAATATGACTATCTATTGTTGTGACCCATATTTAGTGCCATCTATATTCTACTGATTTCTCGATATGTCAGCAGTGATTTGTTCAATTTTGAAACGAAGTGCCTCTTTTACTCGGTCGTTGTCGACCATGTTAAGAGCTCCTTTACAGTTAGTACATTTAAAGAACAGCTCTACAGCTTCATCAAACTTAAGTCTCTGGCACTCCTTATTTCCACAGTGGTAAAATTCAGAGGATTCTTCATACTCCAAACGAATTTGCAAACGATCTAGGATTTTTTTCTTTTGATTATCTATAAAACTGTCTACTTGATCTTTTTTCGCCCTCCACCTATAAACAAACCATCCTTTCTTTTCATCCTTTACTCTTATCCCAGTTATTAGGGCCTTCCCAAACATATCGTAAAGGACTTTTCGAATAATATTGATCCGCAAGCCAGTTGCGCCCGCTATCTCTTCATCTGTTGCGTCGTCAGTATTTAAGAGCCCGCGAGCAACCTTTAGATATTCCTCGCCTCCAATAAGTCCTGCAATTTTAACGAAAGAATCTTCGTATTCAACTGAACGCATATACATTGTTACTAATTACTATTTTTGGATATATAGTTAGCGATAAAGTGGCGCAGCCATCAGAATCGCCTGAGCATATATAACTTTTTAATGAATGCAGATTCTGAGTATCGTAGTTTAATTAGGGATAAGGTACAATGGTAAGCATCCATTAAGAAAATAATATCAAACTATACCAATTAGCAAAAATACGCAGAGCAGTTTAATTATTTTGTCCTATACTTTTGGTTCAGTAATCTGATCTCTAATTTATGGGTAATACACCTAGTTTGAATATGCTTACAAACTTAAATCTGATTTGAGGGAAAGAATCCTGTTCGTTAGACGTATCATGTCTGATGCTCAAGATATAAGAATGGTATCTAAAGAACTTGGCAGGTCGGTAGATAGCTTGGGCTTACAAATGGCTTGAGAGATTTGATAAAGATTGTCTGGAAGGTCTGAAAAATAAACCAAGAAGCGTATCTATAGGTTATTACATAAGTGGGGTTTCAGTCCGAGGCATCGCCAGGAAATCTTCTAATAATTACTGTTACAGGCTCACACCAGAGAACATGTATCTGGTACACTTACTATGGACGGTAAGCAATTATTTAGACAATATAAAACCTTTCAGCATCCTTTCATTTCCTATCTTCAACAACTAAAAAGAAAATTCCACAAACATTCCCATACTAATATACCGCACACGAAATGCTAATACGATTGGCCGGCATATTCACTATAGAACGATGGTTGAAAACAATAATTTATCAGAAAAGAAATTACGTGGATCTGGTGGGTATGTGTTGGCCAAAATCACCGAGCCTGAACAGAAGAAAGGAAACCTGGGTGGACCAGATCTTTTTCTTGCAGGGGTCGGTAGACTGAGCGAGGATCGGTTTTCGAAATACTATTGTAACAAATGTGAAAAGGAATTTCCAGGCTCTCCCAGAATTGATTACGTAACACCCAATGAAGATTTGGGCGAGGGAATACGATTACTCGAGACAGGCGAGTACAAATGTGCGGGATGCAATAACACGATATCCCAATATCGAAAGTTCAGTTCTCCCGAACTATCCACAGACACTTTTGGCCCAAAAATACAGGACCAAACCTTAGATGACGATGGAAAGCGTAGCGCAGTAGTGCGTTCTTCAGAAATTAATGCGGCAACTACTTCTAATCCTCATGTATATTCGCCTACTAGTAAAGGTTCAGGTATAGCTTTTAAATCAACTGTAGGTGACGGAGTTAAGTCGGAGGGATTTGTTCCAATTCAATCCCTAATAGGCATGCCAGCATACGATAGCGAAGCTATGTTGATAGGTACAGTTTTAGAACTGGGGCTGCGCAGAGCATCTAATGGCAAAATGGATCTAAGCATGAAAATTCGGCCTGATAATGACCTTTCAAATCAATCTACCGAGGTTTTGTGGAAGAACATTGCTAAGATTGGAGATGTGGTACTACTGAGTACTTCCTCATCTTCTACAAATGATATCCTTCCTAAGTGTTCATCATGCGGATATGAGAATGAAGCGGTGGCTATTTTTTGTGAAGAATGCGGAAAGAAACTGAGCTAAACCGGTAAGCTTATCCTAACATCCAGAGTCCTCACACCTTTTCCTTCTTCCAGTACTAGCAGCGGATTTATATCAATTTCTCCTATTTCTGGAAAATCAGTTACTAGTTGGGACAGAAGTTGCAAACTATCGACTATGGCATTGATGTCTGATGGTTTTTCACCCCTGACGCCCTTCAAGAGGCTAAGCGCTTTTATCGAGTGAACCATTTGGGTTGCCTCTTCAGTATCCAAAGGAGCTAGCCTGAAAACAACATCTTTGAGAATTTCTACATATACACCACCAAGGCCAACCATGACTATCGGGCCAAACAATGGATCTTGTTTGGAACCAAGAATTATCTCTTTACCCTTTTTTATCATCTCTTGAACTAATACCCCTTTAATAGTTGCAGACGGCTTGTACCTCTTGGCATTTTGGACAATGGTATTAAACGCGGCTTTGACTTCATCCTCATTAGAAAGCCCAACCTTCACTCCTTCTGCATCAGATTTATGAAGAATATCAGGGGATGAAATCTTTAGTACTACAGGATAACCTAGCGTATTGGAGGCATTTGCGCATTCCTGCTCGCTTTTGCAGAGAAATATTTTTGGCGGTTTGAATTCATAAGCTTCAAGAACTTCATGTCCTTCATCTTCTGTAAGATTTGTTCTGCCGGATTTTCTAACGGCGTCAAAGATTCTCTTCACCTTATCTTTATCAGCAGTAAATACCTTTGATTTTCCGGGTGGCCTTGTTAACCAGCTCTTGAAGTGGTACATAGATTTAAGGGTGCGAATGGCTGATTCAGCATACATAAAATGTGGAATCCCTCCTTCAGAGAGAATCTCCTTATTTTCACTGCCCTCAGCAAGGCCCATCAAAGCAGCTAAAACAGTTTTTCCATACCTCTTTGAAATCTTGACAATCGTCCTAGCTAGATCATTATAATCAAGAGTAGCTGAAGGTGTACACATAACAACAACAGAACCAACGTTTGAATTTGCCATCACTTCGTTAAGAACACTTTCAAACCGAACAAAATCTGCATCTCCTACTATATCAACCGGGTTCCTCGAAGATCCGTGTGGAGGAATAGCATTTGCAATAGCTTCTTTGGAAGAGGATATATCAGCCATCTTCAATCCATATCTTGAACATGCGTCAGTGGAGATAATAGCGGGACCTCCTGCATTAGATACGATTACTACGCCGCTATTCTCGGGAGGCATTGGTTGCTTTGAGAATGCAGTTGCGAGCTCAAAGAGCTCCTGCATTGTACCCACCCTAAGTACACCTGTTTGAACAAAAAGTGCATCATAAACCTCATCAGCACCCATAAGCGCACCAGTGTGGGAGATTGCAGCCTTAGCACCCTCTGGGGTCCTACCTGCTTTTAATACTATAATTGGTTTTCTTCCCTCAGCAACAATTCTTTTCGCGATATTCATAAACCTCCTCCCATCGTGAATATCTTCTAGGTACATCACTATAACCTTGGTTTCCTCGTCATCAGCTAATAGTTCGAGGATGTCATTTTCATCCATATCAACCTTGTTTCCCATACTTATGACCTTTGAGAACCCGATACCCTGTCCTATTGCATCTTCCACAGTTGCAGCGCAGATTGCGCCACTTTGAGATAAAAGAGCTATCCCACCATGTCTTGGTGTAAATTTCAAGAATGTAAGGTTCATAATGTTGTTGGCGGAAAGACTCATAATTCCAAGGCAATTGGGGCCGATGATCCTAGTTCCATGACTTTTCGCAATTGAACCGATGTCTCTTTCCAAGCTCGCACCCTGCTCATCAACTTCTTTGAATCCAGCTGTGACGATAATTGCGCCTTTTATTTTTTTTCTGCCTACCTCTTCCATTACTGATGGGACAATCCTGTTAGGAGTCGCGACCACGGCCAGATCGATTTCGTCCGGTACATCCAGGACAGACTTGTAGGCGGATATACCCATCACGGTAGGACTGGACGGATTAATCGGATAAATCTTGCCTTTGTATCCATTCATGACATTGGATAATATAGCTCTGCCCACTCCTACCTTTTCAGACGCACCGATAATTGCAATTGATCTTGGCGATAGGAAAACTTGCTTCTCATCCTTGCTTAATGAAGAAGATGAAGACATATAGAAAATAGAAAAATGTCACCATAGTTATAAATATATGTAGCTTCACGAATTCTTATACTCGTAAGAAGATTAAAACCCTCAGAAGCCTAAAGCATTTAATCTCTTTTCACGAATCTCAATATGTTGAATGAGAGTATCAACGCTAAAATAGACTCTGGAATGCAACATCTTGTTGCTGACCTTCAAAGATTAATTAGACAGCCCAGTGTATCAGCCAAGAATGAAGGAATGACCGACTGTGCCCGTTTAGTGGCCCAGCTCATGGAAAAAGCGGGCATTCAAACAGAAGTTTTAACACTTGATAGACAAGGAGATCGCAAGAAAAAAGATATACCTTCAGTCATCTTCGGCGAGGTGAGGTCAAAAACAAACCCTAATTCTAAGACTCTGCTTTTTTATAATCACTATGATGTCCAACCTGTGGAACCAGTGGAACTCTGGAAGGAAGATCCATTTAGTGGGAAAGTCAGTGGAGGTAGGATTTACGGCAGGGGTTCAGCAGACGACAAGGGTGAATTAATAACTCGCATCAAGGCTGTGGAATTTTTATTGAAAAAGTATGGCGATCTGCCGTGTAACATAAAATTCGTGATAGAAGGGGAAGAAGAAATAGGCAGTATTCACATCAGAGAATATCTTCTCAAATACAAACATAAATTTGCAGCTGATGGCGTGATCTGGGAGTTCGGATATGTCGATAATAATAGCAGACCAATTATAAGCTTAGGAATGAAGGGCCTACTTTATGTGGAGCTGGTGGCAAAAGGTCCCATTCGTGATGCCCACTCTAGTTTGGCGGTTCTGATTGAAAACCCAGCATGGCGATTAGTCCAAGCACTAAGCTCGCTGAGAAGCACAAATGGAGAGATATTGATCGAAGATTGGTACAAGGAGGTACGGCAATTTACACGAGAGGAATTAGAAATTATTTCAAACGAGCCTTTTGATGAACAAGAATTCAGAGAGCAACATGGCATAGAGAAGTTCGTGAGTAATATACTAGGTAACGAGGCAAAGAAAGCACTGGTTGGTATACCAACGTGCAATATTGCTGGCCTTAATTCAGGATATACAGGTAAGGGACCCAAAACTATCCTACCCTCCTCAGCCCTGGCTAAACTTGATTTTAGGTTAGTGCCCGATATGAATCCCAAGACCCAAGTCAATCGGTTAAAGAATCATTTGAAAAGAAACGGTTTTGGTGATTTAATTGAAATAGGATTTATTCATGGGGAACGAGCATACAGAACGCCTATTGATAATCCAATGTTAACAACAGTTAAGGATTCTGCAGCTGAAGCATTTGGATCAAATCCAATCATTAGTATATCATCTTCTGGAACCGGACCTATGCATTCTTTCGCGACCATACTTTCAGCTCCTTGTTTTTCTGTAGGAAGCACTTATGTATTTTCGCAAATACATTCACCTAATGAATTCACAAGAATTGATTTTCTGAACAAGGCAACCAAATGTATGGCCAGGATAATTGAAAGATTTGGTACAGTAGGGGAGTAGCAGAGTACCGATTACAGCAGAATGGCCTTATGAACTCCAGTAGAGCAGCAAACAGGTCATATGACTTAACCCTAAAGAAATTTACAAATTGAAAGTCCTTTGTGAGGTCCATGATATGCACGCTCATTCAGAATTTAAAACATTTTAGTAAAGTTATCATATAGAGTGAGAGGCAGGGCCCAAGCCTTTGCATTTGGTATCGATATTATTGTATTAATACAATTATGAATATCGTACTTTGATATAGCTTTAAAGCTTAATTATGACATTGGATCCTATCTTAGGAGATACTGCGGTTGCCATATAGATTAATTGATGGTAGAATTGAACCTTTGTCCTTCACAGCAGATGAGATCGTCCAAAAGCTCAAGGATGACAGAATCAAGTTTCTTGACTTGCAGTTTACCGGACTTAGTGGAAGATTTCATCACACGACCATGACCGCGAAAATGTTGCTTAAAGAGGACTTTGAAGAAGGTCTTCCAAAATTAGATGGGTCCTCTATACGTGGCTTTACAGAAATTCATGAATCTGATTTGATTCTTAAACCTGATCCATCGACGTACGCCACCATCCCATGGATCGAAAAAGATACTACAGCAAGACTCATTTGCGATGTTGTGACCGGCGGCTCTGAGAGGAAGCCGTTTCCACGAGACCCTAGAGGCATAGCAACTAAGGCAGCTAATTACGTGGAGAAAATGGGCTACGAAACATCATTTTGGGGCCCCGAGGTAGAATTCTTTGTATTTGACAAACTTGAGGCCAATACAATGACGCCTTACCATGGACAGAGTTACAAAATAACATCAAAGGAAGCACCATGGTCTGCCGAAGGTGTAGGATATTCACTCAGGCTGAAGGAAGGATATCTTCCAAGCGCTCCTGGTGATACGCTTATGGATTATCGAAATGAATGCGTTGATGTTTTAGGAAATGATTTCGGAATAATATGTGATACTCATCATCATGAAGTGGCGACTGCAGGTCAATGTGAAATTGACATTAGATATGACACGCTTGTGAATGCAGCTGATTCTGTTCAAAGTTACAAGTATGTAGTTAAGAATATTGCAAAAAAAAACGAAATGGTTGCAACTATGATGCCTAAGCCAATCGCTCTTGACAATGGATCCGGAATGCATGTAAACGTCAGCTTATGGGACAAACAAAAGAATCTTTTTTTTGATGAGAGAGATGATTATGCAGAAATATCAGAAACTGCGCGATATTTCGGAGGTGGAATCATTGAACACGCAAATGCATTAGCTGCCATAGTAGCTCCCACAACTAACTCATATAGAAGGTTAGTGCCAGGATATGAAGCTCCCGTATATGTTGCGTGGAGCAAGGGTAACCGATCCGCAATTATCAGAATTCCAGCCCATTATAAGGGAAACAAATATGCACCCATGAAACGAATAGAGTTCAGAGCACCTGATCCTTCATGCAATCCTTATTTTGCATTCTCTGCGATAGTCGCAGCTGGAATAGACGGGATTATCAAAAAGAAGCCACTGGGTGACGCAATTGATGAAGACATCTTCAAGATGAGTCCACATAGACGGAAGCAGCTCGGCGTTAAGCAGTTGCCTGCAAGTTTGAGAGAAGCCTACGAGGCATTAGAGTGCGACAGAAATTTCCTTAAGCAGATTTTTGGCGACGATACCATCGACGGTATAATCGAACACGAACTCAGAGAATTTAACGAAGTAGCAATTAGGCCACATCCACACGAGTTTTCTATGTACGCCGACGTATAGAACTTGGGCTATTTATAGACATTGACTGTCTCACTATTATCAGTGCGTTCATTGCTTACTATTTTGCGGTGTGAACACGACATGACATGACAACCCAAAAGTGAATTCATTTATTCCTACAAACTGTAGTGTAAAGCAGTTTTGAATCTCTTAAGTGTTCTCATTGTTGTGTCTTGGTGATGCCGAATAAACGATATGACAAGTTATTGTGGGTCTACGCTAAATGAATTTAAGTGACTAAGTAAATAAGCATGTTTCCAAGTTACCTGAGGGCCGCTCGCTCGGCTGACTCTGCCTTAATGGCAATGTCGCGCTTCAAGGATACGATCTGCTCTTCTTTCCTCGATTTCAAAACTGGCATCAGCTCCGTTTCCAGAATGTGTGGTAATGTACGGATTTTATTTTCTACAATATCCCTCATCTGCTCCAAATTTTTAGCACGAATTTTTAGCATCAGATCAAAAGTGCCGTGCATTTCATGAACTTCAAGTACTTCGTCCACAAGAGAAAGATCAATGATAACAGTCTCTACAGAACCAGGATCTGTATTTATGCCCATAAATGCCAGATGATCATACCCAAGTCGATCGTTATCTACAGAGAGCGTGAATTTGTTTATTATTCCTGCATCCACCATTCTACGCACCCTCATGTGTACAGTGGCATCAGATACTCCAATTTGTTTCGCTATTTCCACGAATGGAGTAGATGAATCTTCGCCTAACTTGTCTAAAATCTTTAGGTTTATATCATCTAATATTTCATAGTCGAACTGCAAGTAGTAAAAATCACCAACTGCCCATTATATACTTTTAACGAAAGTGGTATAGAATACAAAAACTCCCGACATACGATCTAGGAAACCAAGTAGTACGATAATTACTGCGTATCCATTTAAATAGCCTTTTTTGACAATAGTACTAAGGCAGACTAACAATGAAACCCAATAATTTTGCCATGAAAGACTGGCATTTAGAACACGTGGAAAAGATAGTCATCCGCTATATCAAGGGCTTATCCCCAGATGCTTCGTCATTTGAGAAGCGTAACTTCAAAAAATATAGTACTATCTCTGCCTGCGCAAAGCAAATAGACTACGACATAAAACATGGTGTAACAATGGAAGAGGTTCTAGCTATCATGCAGAGAATTCGGCATGAACAAACGTTTTCTGATTTGCGACAAAATCCAGAAACGATGCAACGCCTAGATGAGTTAGAAAAGCAGGTCTCCTCTCCAAGCAAACTCGCCACTTGGTAAGTGTTACCCGGCATTCCAGGCTAGTCATTCTAAAAAATGAATGGATATAATCTTAGCAGAAAAGTGTGCGCCCCCTTAAATCCCTAGTTATGGCAGATAATAATCTAAGATGCGTCGAATGTTCAAATTTTTCCACTCAAATTGCTTAGATCTATACGTTTTTGTATCACAGATACAGTCGTGGTGGTCGTGATCACTCAGGGCTACAAAAGGTCTTTTGCAACCACAAATAATGGCACTGGAGGAAATCTATCGGTTAGTTCAGACGGTGCCCTACCCTTGGCCCCACGTTAACATTTCATTTTTGTCTCGTTAACCATTAGTGGAATAAGTAATAGTTTCTCTTACTATTGAATGCACTTTAACGTGGCTATCAAACTTTCTTAATCTGATTTATTTTGTCCAGTGCAAGTTCAAGTTAACTCATGCACTTGGGTCGACTCTCTGTCTAGCAATAGTCTTTCACATAATGTAAAATGTCTCGTAGTTTATTCTCCTCAACTTCTTTTTAAGTTTTTTAAGTTCTTTTAAATTTAATAGATTGTTTTGATGCCCATATACCTACACGATAACTATCAGATATGGCAGTTTTTGCTTTCACATCCTGATTACATTTGACCAGCCTATCTGTTAACTGGCATCAATGTCAGGCTTATTCTGGTATGTCGATACCCTACAACATCCTTTTGATTCCTTGTTTTGTTATAAAAGAGGACAACCAGAATGTTGTATTGAAACAAGATTTGGCTCATTTTTATTACAATTATATTGTATACGGCAGTTAGACGTATGCATGACACCGGATATTGACCAGTATATCCTGTTTACGATTTACCCTACGGCCGTTATTTTTGGCCTAGGCTTTTTGGCAAGAAAGGCACGGTTTGGGGAAATTCTAAAATATGCTCTTCAAGGTTGTGCCAGCATCGCGTTTTCAATATTATACTTTTTCACGGTTCCTGACGGAGGTGCGCAAGGATTAGCGATAGTACTTTTCATCTTTGGTGCCTTATTATTATTCTTGGCGCGGAAACATGTTATTCATCCAGATATACAAGACCATAGGACAGAGTCTGCTAAATCCACTGGCGAATCATAAGGGTACTTATTGTCGGGTCAGGATCGTAATTTTGTTAAGGTTAAGTTAATTTTCACAGGTCTAGAAAAGCAAGCTTAATCGTTGCTTAATGCACTGATCAAATAGCGGTATTAGGAGGCTCAGGTCAAGCTCGTTTATAAGAACCATGTTATAGAATAAAGATTTACCGCCAGAGTTCAAGCCCTATTGCCTCCTGGTGTACAAGCTTTAAGTGCAGTTTGGACTAGGCGCTAGCTAATTTTTATGATGTCAAATATGAAGGATATGTTAGCAATTCAGCATTCTCCTAAAACAATCAGCTGACTAATTCTCTATCAATGATTTACATGTATATGTATGAAAAGGTTTTAATTCGATCTTACATCCAGCTGTTCTAAGAAACATCATGTTCCTAAGTCGCCGCAGGGTTATTCTCATTGCAGCTATTGCAGCTGTTGCGATTGCAATAGTTCTTTTGCCTCTGATTCTAACAATTACACTTCCAAGCGATCTTAATAGGGTTTCAATTGATGTGAGCAAAGTAGAGATTCTTAATGTGACAGACAACAGTTTGATAAACTTAAATGTAGCCTTTAATATTCATAATCCGACAGACACCGCCCTGACTACTTCTGGAATCGATTACCAACTATATGCCAATGGAATCGCCATAGGTCAAGGCTCGCTATCCTACGCGGACGTCCCAGTAAACGGGAGACCCCAGCTGCTGTCTGGTTCATCAATCACAATTCAATCGCAATTACCGATCGTAAATTCTCACTCTTATTCACAAATGTTCAAATCAATGGAAAATCCATCTTTATTCAAGCAGATCAAATGGAGAGTCGACGGCTCCGCTGACCTAGAATCAGGATTCAGTTCTACTTCAAAACAATTTAGCGCAGCGGTATCGACAAATTCAAGCTAGTAAGAGAGTCCATTAGTTGCTGACGTACGATAAAGAGGCTCTAAATTCGCAAATCGGAATAGACTTGTCCAAACATCAATGTAAATACATCACGCCAATTTTTGTTGCATTTTGTAGAATAATCCAGATCGACGAGCTAAGCAAATAACGACGATGAATTTCTTATTTCCTCTCAAGAGATACCAAGAACCTCCATTTATGAAGTATCGATGCGGTCACCGGGATTTGAACTCCCGCCCTACCTTATAAAAGTAAAGTCCCGGGTTACGGGCTAGCCTCGTATTCCCAGACAGGAGATACTTGGAAGGCCAGTGTCCTAACCAAACTAGACGATGACCGCATTTCTGCATCGATATAGCGAGAAGACCTAGATATTAAACCTTAGCGATTTGAACGTCAGAAAGTAAATTCGCTATTTTTCGTGGAACATGTAATTTAGAAGCATGTCAACTGCTTTACTTTTTGCCCTATCTTTATACTGTTTTGGATTTTTTCTGGGAGTCTCTAACATCTTTTCTTGTTCGACAACTTGAATAGATCTGCGATCTGGTGCACCATCAAATTGGACTCGATATCCTTTAAGCTTCGCTTCCACCATAGAGTCGTAAATATCTCTAAGCCAGAAAGGACATATAAAATAAATGTGGGGCGGGTTAACCATAGGTTTAATCGTCCGTATAGCTAGATCGAACATCTCTGAGATATTCTTTGGGCTTGAATCAATTCTGATTGTATATTCACCAATCCCTTCTTGGATTAAGATATCTCTCACCAACTTCCCAAGATCCAAGGTTGAAATGATGACTATGCTGGTTTCGCTTTTGTCTGGTTTTGAAGTTTTTATAAGATTGAATGTGTTTAGGCAGGTCTTCACTCGTTCATGAATATGCATAGGTAGATCTCGCGCCTCTAAATTTTTGGTTCTCTGGTTGGCGTAAAGCATAATCAGATTTCCCTGTGTGAATTTTTCCTCCGACATATCTACTAAACTAATTAGGTCCAATATTCGACCTTATATATCATATGAAAAACATGATACTTTGAAAAGAAAGAATTGACCATTATAGAACAAATATCACGATTAATAATTCAAAATGTTCAAATGAATTTCCCTTATTAGACTTGACTATTTCTCAATGCACATATTCCTGATCTTGATACCCTGCTTAAAATTTGAATTAAGCTCTTGTGACCCAAGTTTTTTTAATTATGCCAACGTTTGTTTTGAACATATAGCATGGAGAATTTGTTAACAGACTTAAAAAATGAGTTGTTTCATGCAGTTGCGCTCTCGGTAAATGAGGATACTCAAATAGCAATAGCTTTCTCTGGGGGTATTGATAGTACCCTGCTCGCACAAATTTGTAAAAAGATTGGTATAAAAGTTACTTTGCTAACCGTCGGATTCCATGGCTCTCAGGATATAGAATTTTCAGAGGTTATTGCTCAAAAGCTAGCTTTGCCTCACAAGATCAAGGAATTGAATAAACAAGATTTCCAAGAAAAACAGAAATATATATATAACAAAGTGAAATGTCGAAATATTTCCCATCTTGAAAATTGTATAGCTTTTTTGTATGTTGGATTTCTCGCCAAAGAATCAAATGTGGTGTCAGTTCTAACTGCAAATGGATGTGACGAACTCTTCTGCGGCTACGATCGATTCAGATCGGTTTATGAGCGTGGCAATGCACAAATCAAACATCTAATCATTGAAAAAATTACAAACGAGATTCATCTGATGAATGAAGTACAAATAGCAACATCGGAGTTGGGTATACAAATAAAGCAGCCCTTCTTATCTGACAAATTTGTATCATTTGCTATGCAGATCCCAATCGAGACTAAGATCAAGAGTTGCAATGATATGATCCGCAAGCACATATTGAGAGAGGTTGCTTTGTCGATCGGTGTTCCCGGTGATTCAGCAATGAAGCCCAAAAAAGCTTTGCAGTATGGCTCACTAATACATAAGAATTTTAGACCAAAGTAGATAAATACGGTGTGGTAGGTTATTTTACATCTTTCGTTTGAGATATCTGTCTCTTACCCTCCTTACTTTGTCCGCTACATTGGCAATTATTTGCGGGGATGCACCTAAGTGGTTGCTTGGTTCGAAGATAAATCTCAGCTCTGATGTGGTAAGTGACTTTGCAAACTTTTGGTCCTTCTTTAGGGCAGCCTGCAAGTGTTCTCCTGTTTCCAAGGCCGAAAAAGCTACTCTTTGAATATCCCTATACGCTTTGATCCGAGAGACTCCCTTCCTAACTAGCCTATCCAGAACAAATTCTGAAAATATTTGACCTCCACTCAGATTTAGATTTGAAGTTACTCTCCTGCTATCAACCTTCAATCCCCCCATCACCAATATCATTGAATTTAACATTTCATCTAGCAAAATTGCACCCATCGGGATTGTGAATCGCTCGTTTGCGGAATTGGATAAGTCTCGTTCATGCCACAGCGGTATATTCTCTAATGATACGTTAACTAGAGACTTGAGGATGCGGGAGAGTGAAGAAACCCGTTCACTCTTAATTGGGTTGCGCTTTATAGGTACAGCACTACTTCCCATTTGTCCTCTTCTAAAAGGTTCTGCAATTTCCCCCAACTCAGTCCTCTGCAAATTCCTAACTTCAGTCGCTATTTTGTCTAAGGTACATCCGACTAGGGCGATTATATATTGAACCTCTGCGATTCGTTCTCGTGCAATCACCTGTGTTGCTGCATCTACAGGATGCAAATTCAGACTTCTAGCGACGATCTTCTGCACTTCTAAAGCTTTCTTCCCCATCAGCGAGCCAGTTCCCACTACTCCTAGCGTTTTACAAAGCAAAAATCTCTTTTTTCCTTCTTCTATTCTTTCTACATGTGTAGCTAGTTCTAAAGCCCAAACAGCAAATTTCAGGCCAAATGCAATAATGCTTGCATGCTGTCCATGTGTTCTTCCTACCGCTGCTCTGGTTCGAAAATTAATAGAGTGATTCACCAAAAGTCCTGCGAGTTTCAAAATTTTGGGCTCAATGATATTTAAGGCATCCCTAATTTGCATTGATATGGTAGTATCAACAAGGTCATTACTAGTTAATCCGTAGTGGATCCAAGGCTTTGATTTCGATGAACATTTCTCGCTTAAAGCTTCAACGACTGCTGCTGTATCGTGGTCGCTAACTGCTTCTAATTCTGATACCCGCTTTAAGGTAATCCTACCTGATTTTGCGGTTTTGGCAATTTCAGCAGCAGCAATTTCTGGTATCATCTTGATTGCTGCCTGCGCCTCTGCAACTGCAGCCTCAATTATCAGCTGATAGTGCAGTCTATTGGTCTCCTGGAATATTTGCTTAATCTGAATACTTCCATATCTACCGGCATCAATTGGAAGGACTGACATATACTTAATCTCGCATATGATATGAAAGATAAACCTTGTTACGAGGCAAAAGAAGTTGATTTATTTCTGCAACTTTATGGCTTGATTGAACACACGCCACACCGTGAGGCAATCTAATTCCCTTCCTAGTGCATATCACGAACTTCAATTTTGCGATCGGAGATGATTCGTCAGAGTTAGAAGACTAATAGTGAAAAATAAGTTGAAGTAAGGCTTATAACGACTGTAGTCCAAAATCACAAAGGATTATGAGCGATTTAGTGACCAGAATTGGCAATCATAAGGTCACCAAGATTAATGATTTTGAGTTTAGGGTTGAAAGGGATCGCTCTAAGGGCATGAACGTACCAGTGACGATTTATGCCAATGATGATCTCATTTCTAAAATGATAATTGACCGAACCATCCATCAAGCTACAAATGTTTCTACATTACCTGGCGCGAAAAAACATGTTGTTGTACTTCCCGACGGACACGAAGGATATGGATTTCCAGTTGGAGGAGTAGCTGCTACAGATGCACATGAGGGTGTAATTAGCCCTGGTGGCGTGGGATATGATATAAACTGCGGTGTGAGGTTGATTAGGACAGGTCTTTCAGAAAGGGATTTAAAACCTAGACTAAAGGAATTGGTAAACGAACTCTTTAAGTCTATACCATCAGGAGTAGGGAGCTCTGGCAAAGTTAAGCTGACCAAAGCAGAACTTGATGATCTACTTATTGAAGGCATAGACTGGGCAATACGAAAAGGATTTGGCCGGGAACAGGACGCCGATATGTGCGAAGAGCGAGGAAGGATGTTAGGTGCTAATACGGAATGTATTTCAGAAACCGCACGAAAGCGTGGAGCGCCACAATTAGGAAGTCTAGGATCTGGAAATCACTTCCTCGAAATCCAGAAAGTAGACAAAATTATCGATGAAAGGGCTGCTAAAACAATGGGCATTAACGACGAAGGACAATTGACTATCCTGATTCATTGCGGATCACGAGGTTTAGGTCATCAAGTCTGCAGCGACTACCTACGTATTTCAGAAATTGCATTGAAAAAATATGGGACCCAGCTGGTTGATAGGGAACTCGCTTGTGTGCCTAACCAATCAAGGGAAGGAGAGAACTATAGAAGTGCAATGTGTTCTGCCCTAAACTTTGCATGGTGCAATCGAGAAATGATAACCCATTGGACGAGGATGACATTCGAAAGAGTCTTTGGGATGAGTGAGCAACAAATGGACATGGGACTTGTATACGATGTAGCCCATAACATAGCCAAAGTAGAACGATATCGAATCGACGGAGAGGGGACAAGAGACCTGATCATTCATCGAAAAGGTGCTACTAGAGCATTCCCAGCTGGCATGGACGAAGTTCCGATAAAATATCGTAATATAGGGCAGCCTGTAATTATTCCTGGTTCCATGGGAACTGCTAGCTGGATATTGTTGGGCAATAAAAAATCTCTTGAATTGAGTTTTGGATCTACTGCACACGGCGCGGGTAGAACGATGTCAAGATCTGCGGCAAAGAGAAATAATACGGCTGAGCAAGTTAGGTCTAGTCTAGAATCTAAGGGCATTTATGTCAAAGCCCTAACGAACGAAGGGTTAATTGAGGAAACACCTAATGCATATAAGGATGTGGATAAGGTAGCAGAAGTCTCTGATACCCTTGGAATTGCAACTAAAGTTGCAAGATTAGTTCCTCTTGGAGTGATAAAAGGCTAGTGTCTGATGCAGAGGATCCGGATATTACCATAATCAAGGCCAGGAAGCTAAAGGAGTTACAGAAAATAGCTGCGATACAAGGAAAGTTGAAATCAAGGAATCAAAAGGATACCGTACCCAAAACGAATAGAGAAATCGTATCTGTATACCTTTATGACAGAGGGGATGAAGTGTTAGCTCTAGCTGAAACTCAGTTTCCGATTCAAACCAGAGCAATAGTAGATAAAATAGCGGAAATAATAAGATTAGGTGAGATTAACCAGAAAATATCAGGCGGAGAATTGTTAGCACTCTTCCGTTCTGTTGGTATCAACATAAGGCTAAATACAAGTATTAGAGTCGAAGATCACGGTAAATTGGTGTCCTTCTCAGATAAATTGAGGTACGAAAACGAGGACAATTCTTCTAAGGCATGAGTTAATGTCCCTAACAGATGCTTTCCTTTTGGACTTTGTGACGACAGATTTCGATCAAGATAGCAAAGTAGCAGAAAGTATACTACAACAGTTTCAGGCGAAGGAAGGGTGGAGTAATGACAAAGACAATTTCCTTCTCGACACACCCGTCACAAGTGCTGGTTGGTACTTTGCCAAATTGTTCCTATCAGCGCAACTCGTACGAAGAATATACGAACTAAATAAAGAGCAGATTATTAATTCAAAAGGAAAAAAGTTTGAAGAAAAGTTTGTCGCCTGGTTAAACACAGAGTTCAAACGCAAGAAGTGCGGCGCCCAAATAAAGATCGCCCCTGAAATGAGATAGAAACTGAGAGCCAAAGTCATCAAATTTAAAAACTCCTCATCCTAAATTCGATGACTAACAGTGTCAGGGCTATAGAATACATATTTCAATATGTTCAGGCAATGCTTTCTACAAGTACAAAACATAATTAATTGTGAAGAAATAAGTATGTTAGACTAGCATATATAATGTATCGTGTGTTGATGCGTTCAAGAATACCACTGTTTTCCAATAAAAAGAGTTAAGCGTGGTTATAAGATATTGTACAATCAAAGGAACAAGAAAAATGAAACTATTGTTTCGGTAATAAAACGTTTATTTGGAGAACATATTAGATCATGATTGGTAAGGATACAGAACAGAGAAATATCATTTATAGATATATCCTATAACATCCACAAGCTGACAAACCTTACTCTTATAATTGACGATTTCTACAAAGCCCACTGACAGATACTTTCCGTTTGATGTAATCGGGGCTCTCTCCCTTCCTCAAAGTGCCTTTCTGAATTATAAGACAAGATGATGCTCTTGCCTAATAATGTGTGAAAACCCTTTTTGTTTGTTGTTAGGAAGCGCACTGAAGATTCCACGATCAAGAAATATTATAAAAAGACTCATAAATTCGCTCTCTCGCAACAATAAATCTCTAGAACTCAATTATAGAAATCCAAATCCAAAATGTGCTGAAAAAATCTTGACCGTAGTTTTCTGGGACATACAAAATTTCTCAATATTATGCGACATTCTCAAATCTCATCCTTCATTGCTTGTTTCATTCCTGAGGGAGTTCTTACAGATGACTAGGTATATTATTTGGAAACACGATGGCACACTGGACAAGTTCTTGGGAGATGGCGCGATGGCCCTTTTCGGCTTTCGCGGCCAAACCAAAAATAGCACAACAAACGCAGCGATCTGCGCCATTGTTTCTGCACTACAGCTGAGAGATGCCTTTAATTCAAGGCAATCAGATTGGATGACATTATGGAATGTACATGTCCCAAATCGAATAGATATCGGGCTGAAATGTGGTATTAACACCGGCTATGCCACTACGTTCGATGACATTGAATCTGTTCATAGAACACAATTTACAGCTGTCGGAAATACTGTAAACATAGCTAGCAGATTGACAGATATATGCGGTAGTAGCCAGATTATTATTTCTGGAGGTACCGAATCGAAAATACGGAACGAGTTTGAAATAAGCAGAATTGGGACAGTTACAGATTTAAAAAATATCCAAGGGTCTTATGAAATTTTCAACGTCCTTAATAGAAGGAAGCAGGTTAAGACAACTCCCAAATTCTAACATCTTGAAACCAGATTGCATCACATTTGTAAGACTTAGAGCTATGTAGATAGGGTTCTCAGTTACTCCCTATCTATGTATCTCAGAACAATATTGGGTGGCGAGATTATCACTTAGTTTGTCTAACTGAATCAGTAGTATCGGAGGCGTAAGAGGTGGGATGTGGAGAGATTGAATAAATAATAATTTTCAAACTCTTCGTCCTCTCCTGCCACCTGGCTTCCGTGTTGTGTCATGAGGAACAGGGGTCACATCATCTATCCTGCCGATCCTGAAACCAGCCCGTGCCAAGGCTCTAATTGCTGCCTGAGCACCGGGGCCGGGTATTCTAGGACCCACACCACCGACAGCCCTCACACGTATGTGTAATGCATTAATCCCCTTCGTTTTTGCTGCATCGGCTGCTGCGACAGCGGATTTCATTGCAGCATAAGGAGAGGATTCGTATCTGTCGGCGGTTACGTGCCTCCCGCCTGAACTAAAAGCAACGGTCTCGGCTCCACTAACGTCCGTAATGTGGACCAGGGTGTTATTATAACTGCTAAAGATATGTGCAACGCCCCATTTGAATTGAGTAATGTCAGCTATTTCGGTGGACATGAATCGAGAAGACATTTAAGACACAGCAGATATATTAATGTAGTCAGATTTCAGATTTTCGAATATTAGTATCCAGCTCTAATATGAACGTCAGGCGGGCATGGCTTTATTGGTCTACTGTATCACGGCTAGATAACAATACAGTGGCAGGTTGAACATAACCTTTTCGTGGATTTGCTATTATCAACCGATTCTGAGAAATCCTAAGGATGTTCATATCTACATCCCCAGCAAAACGACCAATCGGTAAATTAAAACATTTCTCTTATAATAGCTAGTGAGCGAAGGTCTTGTTACTTGAAATGGCTGTATCCTTTTTCCTCCAGCTGACTGTACTTAACTGCTTTTCCTTCCCTCAATACTACTTTGCCGTGTCCCTTTACTACTTTGCCAATTATATGCAATTTGATTTGTGTACGTCGAGCTATAGTCTTTGCTTTGATCAAATTAGGCTGAGACATGGTGGCTATAATTTCGTACTCCTCCCCTCCGCAAAAAATCAGCTGTTTGTGGTCTAATTGATTCTTTCTAGCGAAACCGCGTATCCCTCTTGCTGATGGAATATTGTCAATAAGAATATCGACATCACTCTGCCTTGCAATTTCATAAAGCGAGATGCCTAATCCATCGCTGGAATCCAATGATGCAGAAAATAATTTCGCGAGAGATAATCCAAACTTTTGTGCAGGTTTAGGCTCCAATACCGAGGCGATCGCTTTCATCTTAAATTGACCATATGCCTTGGCATTATTTGTCAGAATTTGGAGTCCCGCTGAAGTATATCCGAACTCTCCTGAAACGACTACTGAATCACCCACCTTAGCACCATCCCTGCCTGGAAGATCTGTTTTACGATGTTCTGAAAATCCAATCATACTGCAATCGATTATAAGCTCTTTAGACTCATTCGTGTCTCCCCCTATTATGCTAACTTGAAACTCTCTAGACGCTCTTCGAAATCCCCTTGCGAGATCCTCGATATCGATTTTTGAACATTTTCTAGGAATTCCCAATGAAATTAGAGCAACAGCCGGT
>JAICVW010000034.1 GCA_025935105.1 Nitrososphaeraceae archaeon | reverse complement strand
CTACAGAAGAAATCGCTTCAAAATATACAAGCAGCGATGGAAAAGAGATAATGAAACTTCAACAGATAATTGAAGATTATGTCTTATTAGTACAGACCAAGATAAGCAATGGAGAAATTACTGCGGCTACCGGTCAGACCATGCTCCCTCCTATAAAATTACTATGTGAAATGAATGACATAATACTTAATTGGAGAAAAATAAACAGGCTATTACCTAGGGCTGCTCTCAATGCCTTAGACGATGCATACACAAAAGAACAGATTAAAAAAATGCTACAGTATTCCGATCTTAGGGCTAAAATCCCTATTCTTTTCATGTCATCAGGGGGAATGAGACTTGGAGGGTTTGTCGGACTTAGGGATGGTGCAATAAACCCAATTTATGAGAATAATAAGTTGATTGCCGCTCATGTAACAGTTTATAAGGGAACTGAAGAGGAATATGACACATTTATTACTCCAGAGGCATTTCATTGCTACGAAGAATATCGAAATCTTCGTATAAAGTTTGGGGAAAAAATAACAAAGAATAGTCCCATACTTTTAAGGAGGTTTAAATTAAACCCAGACGGCAAAACTGCAAGAATTGACAATTCAGAACCTACAGCATTATCAACTATTGCAGGCATATTAGGGACAGTTGCGTACAAAGCGGGCGTTCGAGAGACTTCCGAAAAATATAATGGCAGATATAATATAAAAATTGCGCATGGGTTTAAAGTTTTTTTCAACTACACTATCAAGTATTAAAACAAAGGATGGGAGGACAGCAATAGATTTCATCAAGAAAGAATGGTTGATGGGTCATGCTTTAACATCTATACATCTGTTAGAAGAAAATTACAATAGGTCGGATAGAGTTAAACTATTGTTCGAAGAATACAAAAAAGCTGTAAAAGAATTAACTATCTCAGATGAGGAGAGGCTGCAGGTAGAAGTAGATAAACTTCAAACAGATATTTCTAATATGAAAAGTGTGTCTGTAGAATTACAAGAGAAAGATAAACAAATTCGGGATTAACAGAAAAGCAAGAAGAGATGGAAAAGAAGTTTCAGCTAATATTTACAAAGATTGATGAAGGAAACTGACTTAGCAGCCTCATTATGGGCCTTTGCCGCCGATGGATTTTTGAGGTATAGATTTCAATATTTCATTATAAAATGACACGCGATTCTTTGACGGATAGATATTTGGTTCATCTGGCATCTGTTTAATTATGTCATTTTCTATTTCTAACGTTTTCTCGATATAATTCCGCGGTGGTGCAAGCATAAGAATTGATGATTTGATAAAGTTCTTAATTTCCTTCTCCGCAAATTTATTAGTCAGATCTAAATCGCCAACCAAATCAAATATTCTAGGATTAAATTCCTCAAAAATGTGAGATTCATCTATGTTAGTAGCGCCACATCTTACACAGGACCGTCTCTTCATAGGTGTGGACAACAAATACTCTGATATGGTATCGGTCACTATTCTTACTAGCATTGATCTGGCTATCTCGTTTAGGGTAAATTTTGATATGATCCTTGCATACCGTATTATCAATCCATCATAAAGTAGTACCACTGTGCTGCCAAAAAGTCGTTGGGCATTCTCTGCCCATTCAGGATAATTATCGATATCATTTTGAGTCCATTGCTGATCCTTTAGTATACTCATAACCACCTTCGGATCCTTTAGGGTTAGACTATTAATCTTTTGAACCTCTCTTTGCAAGACGGTAAAATATTTTAGAAAGTTTTTAGCCTCATCTAGTAGTGTTGCCACCTCCCATCCTAATTCAGTCAGTCTCTTTTTCTTTTCTTGGCCCTGGATGTATCTTTTATTTTCTTCTTCTATCAACTTTGCTTCATGTAACAACTTTATAGCTTCACGAGCATAATCTTTGTAAAGACTGGTCTGTTTGATGATTTGATTAACGTTCATATCTCCCCTTAAAAGGGCGAGTAAAACCTGGCCGCTATCTGGGACATGTCTATCTTTCATCAATTTTTATTATAGCGTACTGATTTTTATTCTTATTGGCCATATTGCACAATCGATTAAGAACGTATATGCGGTTCAGCCTTACATGGTTGGAGCCAAAAAAGGGAGATCTCTCGCTTTGATAATTCCAGCGAGATTAGTTCAAGAGTACCATATAAGTCCATCGACAGTGTTTGCAATTCGACATGATGTGAATACTAGAAAAATAATGTTGCAACAAACAGGGCACCTAGAAAGAAATGAAAAATCCAAGCTTACTGAGCAGCCTTTAGCGAGACCTACTCAGCAAGCTATCAGAACCCACTAGAGTTGATGTCTAATGAGTACCAATAACAGTAACGTCGAGGAAGGATTTAAGATCTGCGCTTGCAGAGAATGCAATCGTCCTGGCGACATCTACCTAGAGGTCGAACTAATTAAGAGAAAAGGCTGGTTCTGCCACAGCTGCGCGACAGACTTGAGGTGGCATGGCATCGGCAGAGAGGTGGAACAATGACGTCGGATTCCCGTGAGACTGAAGATGAAAAAAGGGAGGCTGCTAGGGCTGTTATAAAGGAGTGGAATCGCGAACAAGAAAGGAAGAAGTGTACTGGTATTACCGTTCGGGAGGCAATCAGACTACATAATGAGGACATAGTAGTTTACGGAATAATCGTAGGCATATCCGAATTGATCAAAATGATTAAAGGAAGTTCCGTCATTTGCAAAAACGAAGGATGCAACTATAGGCAAGCAATTAAAGTCTATGACTTCCCACGATTTGGCGATGCACCAAAATCACAGAAGTGTGCTCAATGTGATGAGGACATTCCAGCCTCTTATGACTATGTCAATGCAATAGCTATAAAGTTACAAGACGATGAACCCGATGCAGAATTAGAGCAGCTTAGCTGTCTAGTATTTGACAAGGATACTCTGTGCGTCCGTCCAGGGGAAATAGTCAGAATACAAGGTCACATAGACATCCAGAAACACAAAGGCAAGATACTTCCACTGTTTTATGCCAATTCAGTCTGCTATGAACGGTTCAATGAACCAGAAATAACTTCGAAAGACATTGAAGCATTCAAACGGTTCGCAAAATTGCCAAATCCGATAGACAGGGTGGTATCAATGTTTGCTCCAGATGTAGTCAATCTTAAAGCACCCAAGCTGGGAATTCTTAGATCAATAGTTGGGGCACCTGAACGAACAAAGCGTGGTAGGATACATACGCTGCTGATAGGTCCTCCCGGTGTAGCCAAATCGATGTTAGCCAGAAAGGCAGTAAATACAGTGAGGAATAGTCGGTATGTTACAGCCCAAAACGCAAGTGGTAAAGGCATTACAGCCATAATAGATAAGGAAAATGACACCAGGTTAGTTCGACTTGGAGCAGTCCCACAAGCAAGAGGTGCTATCTGTGCTATAAATGAGATAGGCCGGATGGATTACGAAGATCAGGGTTTCTTGTTGGATGTGATGGAGGAGGGAAGATTCACAGTTGATAAATATGGAATTCATGTAAACATCAAATCACCTACCACTATTGTCGCTACAGCAAATCCAACAGGCGTTAAATGGAATGACGCATTCAAAATAGACAGTTCTGAGATTCCTGTTTTACTTACTCTCTTAGATAGGTTTGACCAGATTTATGCAGTAGGTGAATTTGGTTCAGAGGAGGAGAGCAGAGAATATGCAGAAAGAAAAGCCTCGATGGAGGAGAAGAATATTGTCTATAACTACAACTATCTAGGCCGTTACCTGGAATATGCTACTATTGATCCTACAATAAGTAGAGACGCTTATCACATGCTTATTGAATTCTGGATCCAATTAAAGAAGAAGGATCTGGCAACAAATCGCACACTCGATTCGCTAGTTAGGCTTGCAAAGGCCCAGGCCAGGCTACACCTTTCTACGGTAGTTGATGAGGAAATCGTTACAGAAGTAATGGAAGATTATGGGCAAAGGATGCTTCAATACGGGGAGATCGTCAAGTCTATTGAAAGTCCTAGAAACGTCGCATACAGAGAATTACTCTCAATAATCAAGGAAACAAAAGGACCCATTGAATTTATCGAGGCAGCAAGAATTGTATGCAAAGGGAACGAACAACTTGCCGCCTATTTTGGAAAGAAGTTGATAATTCGGGACAACTGGAAGCTGAAAGCTGTTCGCGACATGCTTCTGAACAATCCATCGATAAAACCAGTAAATGACAAACCTCTAGTCCTTCTTTGGACTGGAGATGCGAATAGTCAAGTAGAGAGATCATCTAATGATGACAGATCAGTGGGGGATGGTAGTAATTCATGTGATGTATGTGAGGTATGTGATGGCAACGCTTACAGTGCAAATCTTCCTAAAGTAGTGGAAACCAATCCGATCCTGACAGATAGGGAAAAGTATAACAATAGTACGTTAGATTATCCTAGAAAAAACCACCAAGGAGGACAAAATGAAGATTTTAAGGCTGCATCACATACATCACATAGCCCAGCTTTACAAGAAGTAAAAGCTGAAAGGTTAGAAGGCGATAAGGTTGGAACGGGCAAGCAAAAATTCTCCTGTCCTCACTGCCCTTTTCAAACCGATACAGAGAATATTTATCAGCGCCACATAGTGACGAAACACCCTTGTAAACCTGGCTATCCTCCATCGGCGAAGCTGGATAATCAGACTGGCTAGAATCCTCTGAAAAAGAAGGTGATAGACAAGACATGAATAGCAACAAAACCAATCCGGGCAATGAAGTTAGTACCGAAACTAAACCATCTGCATTGAATAAAAACTTAGTACCAAAATCAGACATAGTAACAACCATTAGCTGGACTTCGTAACAATTTAGTTGAGAAATCAAATTCCCTTAATATGCCGCTCTAATGGAGACAAGGTCACTAACTGTCTGAAATAATGTTGGTTAGATTGCAACGTTTCGTGAAGTACTTTACATTGGAATGGTTAAAATGTTCTTTTTGATTAGTCTTGTATGTGCGCTATCTTGTAAAATGCAGATTAAATTCAAATAAACAATGTAGAGACAGATTGGCCAAGGATATAAAATCTGGCGCTTTAGCAAGAGGAAAAATTTTCTATGAAGGCATGCAGGCTGCACTAAGAGAAGCCACTATAGACGAAAATGGCGAGGTTCACTTCATTGAAGTTTGCTATTGCCTAGAGGGAGGACTCTATCCTATGGCGATGGAGATTCCTGTTTTAAACCAATACTTGGAAAATGTATCAGAGGTAAAAGATGCACGATTTAGAGATCAGTGTACTATGGAATGTGAATTCTGTGATTGTACCAGAAATACAAAACTGCCTGGAAAACCATTGATGGATGAACTTAATATTACCTCAAAGGAAGATTACTTCGTAGACATAGGTAGATTAAAGCTTAACCGAAAGAAACAGAAAGAAGGTATAATTGCTTTGAAAACTCTATATGACAATAAGAATGATAGTCTCAAACCTGTATTTGCTGGTGCCGCGATTTCTGGTCTTTTTGCAATCTTCTATGATGGCAGTGATTACTTTAGGATAAAAAATATACCAGATAATAGTGAGTCTCGATTGATATTGCAAAATTTAGGATTAGAAGTTTATGGCAGCGTAGAGTCTATCAAATCAAGTGCAATTAGCTCTTCACTTGCGAACAGCGATAAGCGTTCAAATGTTGTTTAATCCATATAAATTGATATCATTTGATCCATTAAGTGATCATTGATAGATTGTTGCTACAATTCTACGGCTTAATTCATCTACCATGAATTAGCAAGTTTACCCTGACGATTAAATAATAGTTCTCCCAGGGTCCATTTTAGATAAAATATGGGTTTAACTTGATATCTTTGTTCATTTACGTTCTTTACTGAGGTGTCACTTTCTTTTATTGTTGTCGTTCTTATTGGCTCAATACCTTCTATTCTGTCAATAAATGTAGAACCATCTGGACGCATATGTAATTCGTACCTGACTATGCTATTATGACTAGTATGTTTATTTATATATGAAATATTCAAAGTTGGAGATAATCCTTTATGTAAACGATATTTATCCTTGTATTTGGCCTTCTCAAAGCTATGCAATAGTTCATAACTACTATCAAAAAAGGGAATTGCATCAGTTAGAAATCTCTTTAATTCATTTATTTCTTTTTGAGGCATACCATAGGATTCAAAATTCCATTTCAAATAATAGTTTCGTATCTCTATCTTTGGCTTAAGGTAATCTTTAGGTACAAGATATTCGTCTATTGCAAATTGAGGTATATCCAATAATCTTAGGTTTAATTAGATCGGCGATATTATTCTAACTTGAACAATTCCATCCATCGCAAAGATAGGAATATAATCTGACTAGCTCCCAATACATGTGGCTTTTGTCCTTACCATTCGAAGATTTTGAGCACTTGAGCTGAACTGAAGCTATACGTATCACCAAACTATGGCAACTCATCATTTCAATGTACATGGCAACAACAGTAGCAGAAATACGTCTTGAGATAATCCTAAAGGATGTGTAATCCTAAAGGACGATTAGGATCAAAAGGACATTCTGGCGATGTTTTATCTGTACCTGCTTTAAGATCATTAGGATTAGCAAGAGTAACATACACGTAGGGAATACCTTCCTGAGACTTTTCGATTCTTGAGACTATAAGATAACCTATGCCTCTACTCGAGTTGTTTTATCTCAATAGTATAGGATACAATATCGCGGTCAACCAAGATTCCATTTTTCAACGGCATATATAGATCGGCAGGACTGTTTGGGTTAATCATTTCCGTCGTAAATGTATTTAGGCTGTCTCTTTTATCAAAGATATTGTTAGCAAAACGCTGACTCTTTTCGGAAACAAACAATAGAATCTCTGACCGTTTTTGTGTAGTGCCTCTATTTTCCAGAGTGAGTCTTATTCCTATTAACTGGTTTCCCATCGCATATTCGGGCTCAATTTTAGTGACAATAATCATGCTTGATGTCCTTACCTCCATTCTATCTGTGAATTAGATATAAAATATGTTAGGGATGTATGGGTGAGTTTGGCGTAGCGCTAATATGAATGGAGTGATAGGCTCTTGCAGCTAATTATGCCTTATTATGAAGGTATGAACACGCAGCAACAGAGGATCACTGGAGAGATTCCCTGATATTATACTTGAATTATGTGATAATTGTCTGCGGTCCTGTATGTGCTTTAATCATAATGAAATCTCAGTGCCCACCCACAACTGGATACCTGCTCGTAGACTTGTAACCATCCAGCGAACTTTTTCTCTACCTTTAAGCAATTTTTCATTTTATTAGGTTTTTAAGTAATGGGTTCGATAGATATGGATGGAAGAGGGCAGCAGCCACTGGGTCGACATCATTTTAGATCAAGACTTAACAAGTGAGAATAAACTACGACGCCTATTGAATGATATAGAGTTTAGGAATATGATGGCAGATATTAGCGGGTTCACTGGTCTCGATGATGGAAAGAAAATTAATGAATTTAAGGAAGCACTCAGTTTCATACAAAAACCTGTGTCAACAGAAATGCACTGACTAAGTGGTCTCAGATATTAGACGAGATCAGAGAATTAAACCAAAGGGCATTAAAACAGTTTGAATCGAATGAACAATTTTTAGATACCTTCAAGAAAAAGTCTATGGAGGTGATTGAGTGAGGCCGAGGAACGAATCCGAACGATGCCCAATAAATAAGTTAAAGGATATACGTTTTTGATGTCGGATTTCTACGTAATGGACTACCCCTGGAAGATATAGATCTTCTTAAGACTAAAAAGCAGGTTAACCATACTAAACATTCCTTGTTAATCTAATAATAAATGAGTGAAGAATAAAAAGATATAGTCTAACTATCCATCTTTTCTTTTTCTGCACTCTCTGCAGCCCTGGAGGGGCATCTAATGTCCCTGGCTATCAAAATCTCTTTGGCAAACACTGTTTAAGACCATGTCTTCATATCTAACCATAATAATTAACCAACTAGACCTACCGTCTAGCGGAAAGAATCGGGGACAGCCTTAACAGATGCCAATACGCCTCGCTCACTATTCCTTCTCTCAGTTCATCGACTGTCCTGAAAGGTATGTATGATATCCTAGAATTCTTAATGTCACTGCTTGAGAGAGGGGGAACAGATGAACGATTGCGGCTTATTTCATCAAATACGACGCAGTGATCAACTTTCATCCTCATTTGTTCATCTTCTGCTACGAATGCTAACTCACGTATGACTCCATATCGCTTACCCTTCTTTGTAAAGATGAGAAAATTCACATCTGAATATAGCAAACACATTTTGCTTATTTCTAATGGATCTGATTCCTGTTCTTGACGATCCTGCACTCCCCCATCTGTTATTCAAAAATTGCAAAGAGAACTGCTAGATGCTGGAATTACTAGTCAACAATATCTGGCAAAATTTCCACATATTGATGAAAAATAATGGTTTCTTGGAATAGAGGATATTGGTGAAGGCAGCGAAGGTTGTGAAGGCTATAGAGAATATATCCTCATATAACAAGGACCGAAAATTCTGGAAACCTGACCAAATAAGCGAGAATTGAACGGAAATAGGGTCTATTTTCGTAAATCATTACGCGACATTTGGCTTAATGACTATCCTAACATACAATAAAGCCTTCTAGGACACCCATTTCTTTATATTAAGATTAACTTACCTATCTACGTTACAATGACATGAGACGTTACTAACGTACCTATGGGCAATCGTGAATCTCCAGGCTAGCGTTTTCTTATTAGATTCATCATCGGTTTCATCAATGATTCGATTTGTTTCTGCATGCCCACAAAAATAAGAGATACTCCAACCCCTAGGAGTATGCCTCCTATCACATCTAATGGATAATGCCCACCAACATACACTCTTGATAAGCAAACAAGGGCTGCTTCTATAGCCAAAATAATAGATACTATAAATTGTCTAGGTGTATTTCTAAATAATAAGAGAGCACCAGCAGCGCCTGCTGATACTATCAAAGCATGACCGGAAGGAAAGGAGAACTCTTTATCAGCTGCTATTAAAAAGTCTGCTTGCGGTATTGCTGGCCTAGGTCTGGCAATAATATCTTTTGCTAGTTCAGCTATTGGTATGAGGACAAGCATTGATATGGCAATAACTACCGCAGTCTTTTTGCCTGTCCAACCACCTAAAACAAATAAAAGTATTATTACTATGGGCCAGAATATCTCCCTTCCAAATTTGGTAAGCCAGATCATTATTTGATTAAAGGCAAGATAATGAGAGTTGTTAATGTCTAAAAAAGCCAGGGAATCAAATTTGGCTATAGGTGAACGGTGATTGATAATATTATTAAAACCGATTTTCGGAGAAACCAAAATCGCGATTATTAAGAAGGAAACCAGAAGAATAAATGAGACACTAAAGTATTTGTTCAATTGTTGCTTATTCCACTAGTAACTACTTATAAAGCATACATCATCACCAAGCACCAACCATACTCCCATGCATTTCTGATTTCTAATTGTGAGAATAAGGGAATGAAGGAAATTATCCATCCTCATTCTTATCCTGGATATTATCTCTTTTCATGATCAAGTGTTCCAAATAATTGTGAATATGAAGTTCTGTCTCAGTTTCTAACGTCCAAAGGCAAATCCTACAAAGGAAAGTTTCTTTATCGTGTTAGCCATATAAAATGGAATATTTATCTGAACCCATCTGTATTGCCATAGCTTCTTGGTTACTGATATTGACACTTATAGCATATCGTTCATATATTAACACTAATAACAGTTTTCTACAGAGTTGAATGGAAAATCTAAACAACTCATGTCGAAATAATATCCGTGTTTCTGCATCAAGGTATACCCAGTGGTACAGCTAACTAAATATCATCCCCAGTATAATATACTATACTGCTCAATATTTCTTGGAAGTAGATCTTTCGTTGTATAACTGTACTATATATTGCCAGCTATTTCATATATTTATCTCGATTAGACCACATAATAAAAGTTGAGGACAATCGCAAAACCCAAATAAATATTAGTATAACAGGATTTGCTTGTAATTCTGGCAAATATAACCAATATACAACTGTAGCAGTAAACCACATTGACACCGTTGAAAAGGCTAAACCAAGATTTATGCTGCTGGACTTCTGTTCTTTTTGTTGCTGTCCTTGCGATTGGACTCGCACTAACCGTCAACCCAATATTCTATCCAAACATAGATGGCAAATTGTTTTCTCCACCAATGAATAAATCATCGTTCTATCCTACTTTTTTGAATAATGTGGTATTACCAGGTAATCACCGTGTTGCCACATCAAATTTAATTGGACCTCATAAGCTTTCCTCTTCTAATTCTACTGTGTATTCTACATTCTCAACACCATCTGACTCTTCATCTCTCAGTCATCTAGTTAGTGTGGTCCATAGTAGCAATAAAGTGATTATGATAGGTTTTGATGATGGCTGGAAAAGCCAAATACAATACGCAAGGCCAATTTTGGATAAATATGGATTTAAGGCTAGCTTCTTTATAGTTTGTAACTATGTTAACTCTGGAGATCCAGCACGTTTGAACTGGCAAGATATTGCAACATTACAACATGATCAAATGGATATAGAATCACATACTATGGATCACAAACCACTTGCTAAAATGTCAAAAAGTCATTTGATTTATGAAATAGGTGGCTCCAAGCAGTGTCTTGCTACCCATGGCATTAATTCGACAATTTTTGCATATCCTTTCAATCTAGGCTCAGATAAGCCATCAGTAGTTGATATGGTGTCTCGCTACTATGATTTTGCCAGAACTGGAACTTATCCTCTTATGTTTCTAAACTGTAACGGCTTTGTGAATATAAAGCCGCAACAAACAGACTGTAGAACTCATTTACCCAATGGCAAATTAACTTTCGCCAATAGATATGATATTAGAAGCGATAGTTTTTTCCATATAAGTAGCGGTCATAATTATAGTCCTTTGGAGATGTTTCAAAGGTTTATACAGCAGGTCAATAGTCAAACACCATACAATAATGATGGCAAAATCAACGCTATTCCCATAATTACCTATCATCAGCTTACCTATAATATGCAATATTACACTAGTGCAGCTACTACTATTACCGTACCATTGTTTGATCAGGAAATGAAATACTTGCATGACAATGGATTCAAAGTGTTATTACTAAATCAATTTGGCTTTGATCCTATCAATAATATATTTTATCTAAAGAATATGAAAAATGTAGGCCAATAAATCTCTCTATTGGCAATTTAGATTTCATCTTTCTTTCTTTCTCTTAATTACTATAATGAAAGTTGGAAAAGATATTTATTCGCAAGTACAGTAAGAATATAGGTGAAGGCGTTAAGTTTAAGCTTACCTATTAGATTGTCCTTAATTTTCTCATTGTTATTGTTGATTATTATTTCCATATGCCCAGCTGGATTCGTTTCGTCTGATTTACAATCTACAGCGCAACAACATTTACCATTATCTCCATCATCAACTAAAGTGTTTTCGTTTAATAATACTGATGGTTCTATAACAAATAATACCTTCTTCTCGACATTTCAAAATATTAATGCATTAGGGATGATGATAAAATATCCAAACAATTGGAAAACGGTGCAAGCGGATAATAGTGCACTTATACTAATGCCACCTCTAGACAGGGACAACTTTTCAGAGAATTTAATCATTGCCGTTTTTGGCATCAATAATAGCATAAACATCAATCAATTATCTGATCGGGCAATCAAGAATTATGGAGCATATTATAACGATTTTTACATCCTGAATTTAAAGCCAATCTTCATTCAAGGTAAACCCGCTTATTTACTACTATATACATATACTAGTCCTACAGCTGGAGAGATTTTTACGATGAATATAGGAATCAAAGATGGGAGTAAAGCTTATGTTATTTCATATTCTGCGGAGCAACAAGAATATCATTCCTATCTCTCTATCATTGAAAAAATGATTGATTCATTTCGTTTGGTTTGATAAAATAAGTATACGAAGGTAAGTTCACAGTTTATGATATTCACATAAAGCATGAGTATATATCCATATGGATTCGATTCCCATCAATAATATTTGAAACAGATTGGATATATTATTCAATTATAAGGTGTTTTAAACAAAATTCATTAGCCAACTGGACACTTACTACCTTGAATCAGATTAGGTAGTGGGCGGGTATAAACTTTCTCAAAAATATATATTTCGCCGCAGATTTTGCCTCATATGACGTGCAAGATCATCATCTAGTTAATAGCTTAGTGTTTGTCTATGTTGCTGTCTGGTGGGGCATTACACTATGTATATCTCAAAATCTGTGCTT